>NZ_JBQKKM010000023.1:0-79748 GCF_052116745.1 Niallia sp. Sow4_A1
TCATAGGGAAGACCTCTTTTCTAGGATTGGTTGTGGTGACTTAATTCTACCAAGAGAAGGTCTTCCTTTTTACATGGAAATTTTCATTTACACAAAATATTTTATACTCTCAGGTTTTACCTTGCCGGCAAATAAATTATCCTATATTTGTGTAGCTATTAATATTATTGCAATTTTAAGTTTCTACATTGTGTTAACTATCCATTTCATAGCTGATTTGTTTGAACCCTTCTTTTTACTATTGATAGTTATTTATCCAATGGTCTCCTTTATTGGGATACTTCTTGGTATAGGTGCTATAGTTCTAAAAGAGCCCTTTCTAAAATGTATTACTGCGATCATTTTAAACTTCTTGTGTCTTTTGATATTCTTTAAAGTTTCTCTAATTTAAATTAAATATCGAAAGCTCATTGGTAAGAGTGAACACATTAAGAAATATTCGTACAGAATCTGCTTTCTTAAGATTTCTCGGCCCAAGCATTCTGGAAATCATGGAGAGATATGGTGATAATCAGCTTTATATGGATGCAAAAATCGAAACCATTATCTTTAATGAACAAAAAGATACATACGAGGTGGCCTTACATGTCGGCTTTGAGGGAGCACATAATCCTCCTTATCATTTCATTCGAATGGTTCTTCGAATTCCTGGTGAAGAAAAGAAAACTGGTCATTATGATGTGATTTCCTATTAGAATCATCTGCCTGAGAGTAAAATCATCAAACAGGACGAAATTTTTTTTCCTTATAAAGACGAACTCATTCATTTCCCTCATCATCTGTTTGCGTTTTAAATGTTTTCTCGATAAATTCTTGCTCCTCTTCTTCACTCAATATTCCAGTTGCTTTCCCAATATTACCGTCTTGTAGACTCCAAAGGGCGTTATGATCCTCATCTGCTGTACGAAAATCTCCTTCTTTCCACTTTGACAAAATTTTTAATAAAGCATCTTTATTATGGTAAGTGCTATTTTTTACGATGTCATTAAGCATGTCTATTCGCTCTTCTGTCATTTCAACCGCTCCCCATTTTTGATCGGCTCTCACCTTTTGATGCGTCATCTCATGCATGGTAGAAATAACTCGATCCTCATGCCAATAGTCATAATCAATTTTGCTTATGTCAACTTCGCCTTCCACTTCTTTACTTTTACTTTTTTCGATACTTTGATCGATAGCCTCCCCCTCTACCGATACAAAAGAACCCTCGATCGAATCTGTAAAATAATGCTGATAATATATGTATGTACCAACACCGATTAATAAGAGAAATGAAATACTCCATATACAATATTTAAGCCAGCTTTTCTTTTTAAGTCTTTTTGATTCTTCCATTTTCCATCAACTATCCCCCTTTGAAAGAATTTTCAATTTTTTCCATTATATCAAAGAATCTCTTTATGTAAAACACGTATTTTCTTTTTCTTCAGGCTCTATGAGAAAAGCCAGTTCGCTTGGAACTGGCTAATAATTTATGCTTGTTGTTTTATTTTCGCTTTAGATGGTACAAAGAAAGTTAATATCAATGCCACTACAGCTAAAATGGTCATGAAATAATACGCATCACTTGAACCTAATATAGAAGCAAGCTTGCGGATTACTTCAGCTGTTGCATTTGGTGTTTCTTGCATTAGTGTCTCTGCATGGCTAGTTGATTGTGCGGTAAATACAGTTATAACTACTGCCGTTCCAATTGCACCTGCTATTTGACGTAATGTATTATTCACGGCCGTACCATGTGTTACCAGTTCCTTTGGTAAAGCATTCAAACTAGCCGTATTCAATGGCATTGTAATAAAGCTTAAACCAATTCGAAGAAAAATGGTTCGTATCATGAGAAAAACAAAGGTTGTTGTCTCTGTTAAATCGGTAACCACCCACATGGAAGGAATGATGAAGATCAAACCAATAATGAATAATGGTTTGGCTCCAAAACGATCATACATTTTTCCAGTAACAGGCGACATAAAAGCATTAATTACTGCACCTGGCAATAGTAGCAATCCTGCATTAAACGCCGTAAATCCTCGTCCATCTTGAAGATAGATTGGTAATAAAATCATATCTGCATACATCATCATCGTGACGATAATATTAATGATTGATGTTAGTGTAAATACTTTATTTTTAAATACATTTAAGTTGAGTAATGGATCAGAAGACTTCATTTGTCTTAGACAGAATAGGAAAGTAGTGATAATCCCTACTAGGATAGTAATAATAACGAGTTTGTCATCCCATCCTCTGCTCCCCGCATTACTAAATCCATATAAAATTAGCCCAAAACCAATGGTGGATAAAATAACACTTACAACATCTAGCTTAGCCTTTGCCGTTTCTGAAACATTGATCAAATATTTCATGGATAATAATAGAACGATTACGACAAGTGGTATTAGACCGATAAATAACCAGCGCCATGAATAGTATTCAATGACAAAGCCGGCTAATGTTGGTGCTATGGCTGGAGCGAAAATAATAGCGAGGCCAATTAGTCCCATCATACTGCCTCTTTTTTCTGGTGGAAAAATAAACATAACGACACTCATTAATAATGGCATAATAATTCCTGCACCAATAGCTTGTATCATACGTCCCGTAAGTAAGATAGAAAATGTAGGCGCTGCTGCGCATAAAATGGAGCCTATTAATAGAAATAACATGGCGCTGATAAATAATTGACATGTTGAAAAACGCTTCATTAAAAATGCGGTAATTGGGACCAATATCCCGTTAATTAACATAAATCCTGTTGATAGCCACTGTACAGTTGGAGCTGATACTGAAAATATATCCATTAAACTACTTAATGCAACGTTTAACAGTGTTTGATTTAGTGTTGATAAAAAACAACCTAATATAAGCACTGTTAATAAAACCTTTTTATTGATAGATTCTGGCATAAAGAATATCCTTTCTTCCCTTGTTTTTTTTACAATATGTCAATAAAATAAAGAATAACATTTATTTTATATAGTACCCATTCACAATTTCTTAGATTCTGTTTACTATACAACACATTTATAAAAAGTATCTATAAAACAGAAAATAATAGATAAAGAGGACTAAAAATGACGATACAAAAAAAGGAAGATCCACGTGCTGCTCGCTCTAAACGAATGATTAAACAAGCCGTTATAGATATAGTAATTGAGAATCCCGATATTTCAAAACTCACTGTTCAACAAATCACTAAAAGAGCCGAGTTAAATCGAGCAACATTTTATTTGCATTTCCTCGATATTAACGATTTATTAAGGCAACTGGTTTACGATATTTTCGACAACCTGTTGTTGGAAACATCACCTATTTTACAATTGAATAAGAAAAATAACCGTGATCGTCTAATTTTATTTTTAGATTATTTTTATCAACATCGAAAATTATTTGCCGTCCTTTTTGAACATAGTGGTTTTAAGAAAAAATTACAGATGGTCTTAAAGGATTCAATTGTCATTCAACGTGTGAGAGAAGAGTCTCCCACAACAGAAACCACTTTATCATTAGATATCCTTGCCTCTTCCACTTTAGGAATCATCATGTGGTGGTTGAAAGATGGCGTTCATTTTAGTTCCGAGTATATAGCTGATCAAATGATTGAATTGTATCGATAGACATTTCAATCAAATAGGGAAGGCAGTAAAACATAACCTCCCCTACTTCTTTTTTTATCTATGTTTTTAAAAAACATAATTGAGTATTAATTTCGTAGTTTAATCGTTTATAATAAGATAAAAAGGAGGGATTTATTATGAAGTGGCAAGAAGTTAGGGAATTATTTCCTAATCAATTTGTATTACTTTCAATCCTCGACTATCATGAGGAAAATGGAAAAAAAATAATCGATGAAGTAGCACCCATTCGCTCTATTTCAAGTGAAAACGCTAATAAAGAGTTCTTTAAAGTAAAACAAGGCAACATTGTTTACCATACATCGAACGAGAGATGTATTGTCCATATTCGTAAAGACCCGTTATTAAGAGCGAGCCGAATTTAATGCAAATTTCATCTGATTGACAACTCCTAACAACATCTCTCATTATTACTTTTCGCGGAAGAATACTACAAGTGAATGATATTATTATTGATACAGGCTCATCTCACACAGATATTAGCCCAGATATTTTAGAAGAGATAGGGGTAGTATATGAATATGGAGACAATATTTATGAAGCCTATGGGATAGGTGGCTCAGTGCCTTTTTATACTAAAATAATGGATGAAATTCAAATTGATACGTTTATAGTGAAGGACATTGAAGTGGATGTAGGAATTCTCCCTAAAGATCATAAAGGACTTCTAGGGTTAGATATTTTATTGACCTACAATTTTATAATAGATATGAACAAGTTATAATTATCCCCCTCAAAGAAATAGAATGAAGTTTAATAGAAAAATCTACTCTTTCCACGTATATACACTTCTCATTCATCTCAAACTCATGTTAGAAATAGAACACATATGAGAAATAGTTGCTTTCATGCTTAATTGTTTATTCGATTTTCAGCTCATTACTATAATAGTTGTAATAATTTCAGAATCTTCATTGCCTATTTTTGAAAAACAGAGTTCATTTTAACTCTGAATATATTGCTTATAAGATGATTGAATTGTGTCGATAGATATAAAAGAGAAGGCTGTAGAAACAACCTTCTCTCGTTTGTTTATTTAGTACTCTCGTCTATGGTTTTTGCAGAACCTGTAAATGGATGAATCTTATACGTTAAATCTCTGCCAGCTATCTTTTCTTCGGCAGTGATCATCCTACCTAAAGAAGCATAATAAAAAACAACTGCACCAAACGCTAAAATTCCACCTATAGCTTCGCATTTATCTTCAAAAAAATAACCTTCAATTCCCTTTTGCTAAAATAAACGCCATAAAACTGGGATCTGGCTTAGCTTCCTTTATTCCTTTTGCAGATTGAAGGAAAATAGTCTTCTCCTTTTCATAATATACCTTTATTTTCAAATTTCCTAAATCCATTAATTTTGTATGCTTTCTACTAATAGTCGTTTCTTTTGAATCATATGCTTCGCTATTTATGAACTGGACTATTTCGCTAATGGCTGCTTTATCTTTCACTTCCACACCATCTTGTTGAGATTCATTTTGGTATATACGAATGCTCTCTGGATTTTGCTTTAGCCAGACAGTACTATCTAAAATTTGATGCTTGTCAAACATCACTTCTGTTTGCATTTCTGACTTATTATAAGATGCAGAAAGGGATAGCTCACCATCAAAGCCTGCTTTTCTCCATCGAGAATAAAATCCAGACCAATCATTTGCTGAATCATTATCCTCAAGTGCTGAGCCTATATATTCTACACTCCATCCATGCTTAGGAAGTTCTTGCTCATAGTAGTCATAAATAGCCTCCCAGCTATTTCCGTCCATTATGTATTGGTCTTTAGTTGGTGTAAGTCCCGCATATAATGGAATGTCTTTCTCTTGCTCAGGAATAATGGTCATTCCCTTATATGTGTCATCCGTAACTTTTTGATAAATAATAAAACCCGTTAAAAGGAAAGTAAAAATAAATACATAAAGAACAAACCTTTTTTTGAACATTGAATTTCCCCTCTTCTAATATTAGCTTATCATTCAGTATAGTATAATATTTCCATTAATGATATTTAAATATTCTCAAAATTCCATTTGCTAACGAATTAATTTAGTATTATAAGGAATGTTATAAGCATTCCACATATAACTATATACGCGTGTCGCGTTAATCAGTTTCACTATTTGGAAAAATTATTTATACGGAATGTAATGAGAGCTTGAGGAAGGTTTATTTAGCTTAACTATTGAGATTAGTTGATTCTTTTCATTAAAAACTGGAAATAACCCCCATTTCCATTTAAATATATCGTATAATACAATTATTACAAATGGATGGAGGCTTATTAATGACAAAAAATGGATGGTTATCTCTACTTATGGTTGGTATTTGTATTGTATTATCCTTTTTTCTCAGTGCCAATAATGCAGGCATCTTCTTCTTATTATTCGGAATTTTATCTATAACTGGAATTGTATTCGCTATTTTGTCTAAAAAGTGGAGCAATATTATTCTTGGAGTTCTTTTAAATGGGATAGCAGGTGTGATTTTCACATTATTAGCCTTTGCATTTGGATTTGGAGAAGCTTAATACATTGATTACACTTCTATCCGAGTCAATAGCTTTCGATTTGAGCATCTTTTGGGCATACACTTTTTATATATGCGACTTCCTTTTCCGTAGCATGGGGAACATAGATCTCTGTTCCCCAATGACTGGAATGAAAGACCATCCTTTCTCCCATTAGTAAATTCACCGTAAACCACTTTAATTCTCTAGCTTTATTTGTATAGCTGTTGGATAAATAATGGACAAAAGCAGCTGTTTTCTTTCCATGGAATATCGTTAAATTATCCTCTTTCTGTATTTCGATATCTGGATAAAACGTTGATTTGAGTTCTTCTATAGTAATCGCTTCTTCATTCCAACAATGAATTTCAAAACAATCCGATTTTCGTAAAAAATAATCCACTGTTTGGAGCCAATAATCATAGTTTCCTAGTACAGGTTTTGGAAAGCTAGAATTTCCCTCCGTATAAAATGGGATATTAACAATGATATGTTTTTGCAAACTTAATTCCCCCCTTCCCCTACCTTGAAACTCCTTTCCAAAAAACCTCCCACAATGCTGCTAATTTATCATCCACTCTTTTCCCTGAATTAAAATAAACGATTTCAACCATGATTGCGATGATAATTCCTGTGAAAGCGGAGTTAAATATGTTTGCATCTTTTATAGTAAGTTGCCCTTTCTCTATCCATTTCGCGCACTTTTCGTCAATTAAATGCTCCTGGAAGTTCTCTGCTTCTGTTACTTCTTTTTGAATGACATCATATAGATGCATTGGTGGGAAGAAGCCCATTCTCAACCAAAATTTCAGCATTTCATTTTCCTGGAACATCCCTTTTACATAAAGTAAATAATGATAGAGAAACGTTTCTGGATTGCTACAATCTTCTTTTTCAAAAAACTGCTGTTTACGCTCGATTTCTTCTGCTTTTGCTTCCTTTAATACTTCGAGAAAAAGGTCATCTTTTCCTTTGAAGTGAGAATAAATAGACGCTTTTTTAATGCCCGCTTCCTCTGCAATTTCTGAAAGAGATGCTCCTTCAAATCCATTTTGTAAAAAAAACTTAATCGCTGCTTTTTTTATCTCTTCTTTTTTCACGTAATTCTCTCCTTTATGAGATTAGTTTCAATCCGACTGCAGCGCAAAGAATCATTGCAATAAATAAAATTCTTTTCCAATCCTTGGGCTCTCCGTATACAAACATCCCTAAGATTGCGGAGCCTACTGTGCCTATTCCTGTCCATACGCCATATGCTGTCCCCATTGAAATAGTCTTCATCGCATAAGTAAGTAATGCAAAGCTACACATAAACCCAATGATTAAATAAAGAAGCGCATCCCATTTTTTCATCGTTAACCGTTTAATATTAATGACACCAATTATCTCACAACATCCTGCTGCAATTAAAGCTAGCCACGCCATATCGTTTATGCCTCCTCTTTGTTTGCCCCTTCATCTGTTACCATTTTCAAGCCAATTACACCTATTAATAATACGAGAATCAATACCATTTTCACTAGATTAATTGGTTCTTTAAATAGAATGATTTCCGCAATGACTGTTCCAGCTGTCCCTAGCCCAGTAAACACAGCGTATACTGTACCAATAGGCAAATATTTTGTTGTATATATTAATAGATAAAAACTAATAATGATGGCGAAAATCGTTCCAGTCCATTCTAAAAAAGTGGATGCATGCTTAAGCCCAGAAACCCAAGCAACCTCCACAATCCCCGCACTAAATACCATTAGCCAATACTTATTCACACTCAAATCCTCCTTATATATAAACTACCGACCGTTCGGTAGTTATTGTGTCACATAATTGGTACCGCGTCAAGAAACAAGCTAAACAGGTGTAATTGTCTCTAAAAATTGTGTGAATTTCTATGTATGATAGCATGATAAATGTTATACTTACCATAATTTGGTGATATCAATAAAATACATCATTCTACAATTAGAAAAATTACTGGAGGAAAATAAGATAAATACGAAGGCAGTTACCTATGTTATCCTACTAATACTTTCAGGATATTTAATTAGTAATCTATCTGTTTTAAATCCAGCACTTAAAGATTATCAAGCTAGCATTTGGTTTGCAACCTTTCTAATCCTAACTTTAAGCTACAGCCGAGCAAAAGAAATAATCATTCCATTAGTGAACTTTTCCTGTCTAAAAAATACTGTATCCTATGTTTATATTTTCCTGACTTTAACGGCATCTTACTTCCTATTATTGTTATGTATTCACTATGAAATTCTATTAAATAAAACGTATATTTTCTACTTTAAGAATGGGCTTATGACAGGAGAAGATGTTTGGGGGATTATACCAAAAGTGTTGTTAGCACCAATTTGGGAAGAACTATTTTTCCGAGGGATCTTACTATTCTTTTTATTACGTTATATGAAACCCATTTTGGCTATTTCCATATCAGCTATAATTTTTGCCATGTTCCATCCGTTGTATTGGATCCTTACTCTTATTTGAGGATTACTATTAGCTTTTACTACTTATAAAACAAAATCTTTCGTCCCAGCCTTACTCTCCCATTCCCTTTGGAACTTGTATATATCCAAATTATTTATTTATTTTTAGCAAAAGGACTGGTGATAAATATGTTTTCTAACAAAGAATTACAGGATTTAATTGCTGGCAAGGTCGTTGGCAATCGGTTTCCCTATGATACAGGGAATCAACAAGAAATTGAAGCCCATATCAGGCGATTGTTTTATCGACTAAATCGCATACCAAATCTAATCTGCGAGGCAGAATGGAATCACTTTGGAAGTGGATACGCATCTTTTGTTGAAATATTTTGCTATATAAAAGAAGCCGTCACAGTGGAAGAAAAATACGGGATGCGGGAGGAAAATATTGAAGGAATTATCATTGATATTTGCCGATTAGCACCTGTAGCGATTATGGGAATGGATGAACGATTTCATAAGATTCGTATCGAAACGAATGAAAAAGTCAGTGGTTCGTCTGGATTTTTACTTGATGGACCTCATCGTTTATATGTAAACGAAAAATACCAAGAAGTTGCTGACAAGATAAGATTTGCTTTACAGGAATTTGATATTGAGCTTTTATCAGCAGCTACCCTTAATGATTTTTTGCCTTTTCGTGCTAAAATAGATACCATTCATCGAAATCCAAATGATTATTTAATAATGGACGCCATATTTTATTGGGAGGATTAACAAATGAACAAAAACAAAATTTTTATGGCAGCAACCCTATTGGTTATTTTACTTATGGGAATGTCTGCTTGCAGCAATTCATCTAATGAAACTACCTCAAGCAATACTCAAACGGAACCAGAGAATATAGAAGAAAGTACAGACAATGCATCTGAGAATATTGCGGACCCCACTCCTAGCGATCAAAATGAATCAGATGAAGCCGCTAATAATAATAACGATTCAAATTCAGAGAACAATAATATAGAGGAAAAAAGGCAAGAAAGCTTAGCTACTATTCAGAAAGTGCTTGATGCCTTGCCAGATAAGATTGCGGGCAACAAACATGTTTTTTTAGAAAGTTTAGACAATCTTCAGAAAGAGCTTGATACATTACCAGATAAAGAGGGTTCCGATTCAGGTGCTACAAACGCAATGAAAAATTACTACGGCATTTCTTATGAAAAGTATGATGAAGCCCTGAATGCTATTTATGCAACATTAAAAAAAGACTTGTCAACAGAGACGATACAGGATTTACAAACTAAACAGCTGAAATGGATTGATCAGAAAGAAGCAAAAGCGGAGGAAGAAAGACTAAAATATAATGGAGGCACCTTTGAAAATGTCGCATTATATATCTCTTTATACGAATCGACAAAAGAAAGATGTTATGTATTAGTGAATGAGTATATGACGGATTAAAGAAATATGGGAAGTCATTATGACTTCCCATATAATATTTTTAGTTTATTTTCTTATTATCTTTACTGTTCACAATAATGCTATACTCTTCATTAGCAAGTATGTCCGCTATTTCATCGGATTTTAAAAACTCCACTATTACTCCTTCAATTTCAGCTCCAAGTTGTTTTGACTGAGGATTGGAACTTAATTCCGAGGTACTAATAATGAATGTCAATGGTTCCCTTTTATAGCTTACACCTGTTACCTTGTATTCCTTTTTAGATAATAGACCTTCTGCGACGGGTGCTATATTATGAATTCCCCCTATATACTATCCAGTATTAAAATATATATATCTTCTTTTACAACATTTCATGATACCTATAATTTAATAGGATTTTAAATCTAATTCCATAAATCTTGCCTCTTTAATCGGATTATATACATATGGCTCAATATCATAAAATCCCATTGATTCATATAAACTTTGTGCTTTCTTCATCGTTGAAAGGGTATCTAGTCTTATATATTCATATTTCAGCCGTTTAGCTTCATCAATAATCACTTTGATAAGACCTTTTCCAATTCTATATCCCTTAAATTCATCACGAACATATAATCTTTTCATTTCAGCTATACCGTCTTTAATATTGCGAAGTGCCACACATCCTGCAACCTTCTCATTAACCATTGCTACATTTATTATTCCATCAGGGGGTGCATACTTTCCTGGCAATGTATTTAGTTCTGTATCAAAACCTTGAAAATCAAGGTCTATATTTAGAGAATGAGCATATTCTAAAAAAGTTTTTTCACTTCTTCCATCATTCCATCATCAAGGATTCGCTTAAATTCAATCGTATTCTCCTTGTTTCCAACTGCCATTATTAAAATCCCCCTTGGTATTTAACTATTCCTTTACTCCCCATCAATAGTGGACTATTCCCACCAATAATACCATAATTTTCAGAATATTCCACTGCTAATCTACAAAGAAAAAAGCAATCAAAGATGATCACTTTTTTATGCTTAAACTATATAATTTTAACCCGTTATGTATTATCTAGCCCACCCTACATTTTCTCTCACAATTTTAGCTGGATACCCTGCTATTGTGCAATTCTTCTCTTTGAATTTTTTCGTCACACAGCTATTATAGCCGACGATGCAATCATCTGCTATTTCGGTGCCTTTTAGGATATCTACATTTGCTCCTACCCAAATATGATTACCTATTGTGACTGGCTCTGTGTTTTTGTCTTTGCTATTATCCAAGATATTATAAATCGTATGTCCATTGGAATCTCTTACACTAACACTCCATCCAAATAAGACATTATCGCCTATTTCAATCCTTTCGCGGCATGCAAAAAAGCAGTTTCGATTACAGTCAAAGTTTTCCCCGAAGACTAAAGTCCCCTTGTCCACTCGAATGGAAACTCCGCTCGCAAAATTAGCTTTCCCATTGAAAATTAATTTCCCTTCTTTTTTTACGCAAATAAATCCGCTGTTCTTTAATGATTGATTGACCCCATCTGACCCATTTGTAAAATTAACTTTAATCATAAATCGCGTTATTTTACCATTGATCACACAGGTACCCCTACTAACATCCGCAATTTTTGTATTATAAGAAATTAAGATAGGTAGTTTTATTGCTTGTTTAAACGGAAACGCTTTAAAGTTAAAATATAGTGTTTTAGGCATTGAAAATAATAGCTTGATCAATAACATTACTTTTCTCATTTGCACTCTCCTGAACTATTCAATATTATATACCAATATTACCAAAGGCGTAATGAGGAAAGTGCAAAGGTTTTATTAATTCTATATGTATTTCTTGTAAATTTATATCGTACCTTGATTATATATTACACTTAACTACTTACTTTTTTTAAAGAGTATAGCAAAGTACCTACCAACATTCCTAACGATATCCCTACTCCGCAGCCTGCAACAGCTAGAAATACATTACCTGCTATCATTCCAAATATAGTAACAATCACCCCAGGTAATAATTAAAAAATCATCCCATATAGTAAATAGCTTTCTAATTTTGGATGCTTACCACCTTTCATATCAGTCATATTTCTCCCTCCTTTATTTCGATAAGCACCACTTACTTAGGAGTCTGCTTATTTTTTGTGTGAATCAAGAAGTATGAGCTTCCTCCCACCATGTATCCTCCCATAATGGAAAGCGCTGTTCCGACGATAACCCATTTCGTGGAAAATATATTCCTGACATAAATAAAAATACGTCAACCGCTATGAAGATTGGAACTTTTTTCATTTTCTCCTCCCATTCATCTAAAAAAAATTTCCGTAGATCATACCATTTGGTACTAATTTTTCCTATATTTATTCATACGTATATGGAACAAATTGGTTTCATTTATAAGAGCTTTTCTCATTGTTCCTTAGACAAAAATATGCTCCTTTGTTCTTTAAATATCGTCGTCTGTTCTACATTATGAATAATTTAACACAGTTTCTAATATCTTGAAATTTAAAAACAAAGAATGTTCAGAATCTGCTATAATGAAAGAAATATTTTTCAAACGAAGAGGTGAATTGCGTGTATTGGACTCCGTTATTTGAAAATGATGTACCAGCAGCATATTTCTGCTCTTAATGAGAAAGGTGACTGCATCTCTCCGTTAGGGGCTTTTAGACCTACTAAAAAAACGGAGGATAAAAATGAAAAAAAGTATATTAGGATCTATTTATTTAACTTTAGCTGCAAGCATTTGGGGTGGTATGTACGTTGTTGTGAAAGTGGTTGTTGCGGTCATTCCTCCACTTGAACTTGTATGGATTCGTTATCTAATCGCTATTGTCGCTTTGGTTATCATAGGGTTTGTAACTCGGCAAAAATGGCGAATGGAAAAACGTTATTTCCTTATCATCATAGGCATTGGCATTATTGGAAATGCCATTTCTATTGTAGCGCAAGAAACAGGTACCATGTTGTCCACAGCTCAAATGGGTGCAATTATCACTTCATCCACCCCTGCGTTTATGGTTATTTTTGCACGATTGCTGCTTAAAGAACGTTTGACAATGAAAAAGGGTCTTTCCATTTCTCTCGCTACAATTGGCGTTTTTCTTATTGTCGGAATCGGTAATCTTGATTTAACAAGCAAATTAGGTGGGATAGCACTTTTAATCGCCGCATTGACGTGGGCATTTATGTCTGTACTTGTAAAGCTTTTGCCAAGTGACTATTCACAAATTGTTGTCACTACTTATTCTATCGCGGTCGCTTTAATCGTGTTGACACCTTTTGTAATGCCAAGGCTACAAGGAATCCATATTTCTGAATGGGGACACCCTTCTATTTTTGGAGGTCTATTATATTTAGGAATTGTTTCAACAGCTGGAGGATTTCTCCTTTGGAACCGTGGGCTACAAATGCTTAACGCCTCAAGTGGCGGAATCTTTTTCTTCTTCCAGCCTGTGGTCGGAGCAGTACTTGGATGGATTATTCTTGGAGAAAATATCGGATTAACCTTTTGGATTGGCTCCATCCTAATTCTTGTTGGTGTTTTATTTATTATATCGGAGAAATGAACAAGTTCCCCATTCCCCCAAAAAATGAGGTCGGGACAAACTATATTAATAAGAAAAACGGAGCAGCCTGAATACACGTAGACTCCTATGGGAGCTGCGAGAAAGGTGAGACCCCGGAGGCGAAAGCTGAGGAGGCTCACCGCTCGCCCCATGGAAAGCGAAGTGTATTCAGGCTGCGGCTAATACCACCACTTTACTGAAACAGCCTATTATCTATGGTTGGAATACTTATGTCTCAACCTTGTTCTCTTCATCTAAATCTTTTATCTGTCTAAAAAATACAATAATCCTCTTTATGCCTTGCCTGACCCATTACATAAAAAGATTTTCCACATTATTAAATAATTTAAAAACCATCACCCGTTCACCTGTACGAGAACTTAAATCGGTATGAAAACTTTTTACTTCTTCTCCAGTAATCGTTACTATACATTTCTTTAGTTCTTCTACACCTGATTCCACTAATTCGGAACGAGTTTTCTTAATGGTTAATAGTCCTTCTTTTGTTTCACACACCGTATATTCAGCTGGTGTTAATATACCTTGTAAACTCACGATAATCATATCCCGTAATATATCTGTTTTAACAGATAAAGATCCACGACCAAGAAAGTCCTTTTCCCATTGAGTAATTGCCTTACTGATTTCGGCTTCACAAGAGCCTTTTGATATTTTCATTTTCTATGCATCCCCTATTGAACAATAAAAACTAGTTTTCTATCTGTTTTTATTTTTAAAAAGATTGGCTTATGGTAGAAGCAAATCTTTTTAATATATATGAATATATACCATTCCGATTGATGACTCAATAACATTTAGCATGCTTTTTCATTTTTTAAGCAGTTTTATTTGCAGCAATCTCCACAATGGAAGACTTTCCATGCTGATTATTGATGATTAAGCCACGGACTTTAACATTTGCAGGCATTAATGGATGGTGACAAATCATATTAACACAATTTTTGATATTGTCACCAGTATTTTGTTTACCATTTAGCCATTCATTAATCGTTTCACCGGAAAATTCAGGCATGCTATTTTGAAAAAGATAATCCAATGTTTGGATTTTGGCAATAGATTGATCTTTTATAGAAATAGCACTATTTTCTTCGTTTCTTGTTCCTACAACAAAAATCTCTTCTACTTGTTCCTGATAAATAGCAATAATAATGGACCTCATAATATCCCCAAAAGGATTGGAAATAACAGGGCCAAAGCATTTGATAGTCAGCATGTTTTCTGGTTGAATATTCGTTTCTTCTTTTAAAATAGACTCCAAGCCTTCTCTAACATCCATCAGAAATAACACTTTTTTCGTCTTTTCTAAATTCATATCGTACACTCCTTTGTTATAAAAACCAACTGCTACCAGTTTTCCCAATGACCTTCTGGACTGACACTCGCTAGTCGGAGCCAACCATTTTTTACTTTTTGTTGAAATGCTGCATTATTTTTTAATAATCGCTCCACATATTCTTTAGGTGCCTGAATGACAATCAGCAGACGAAGTGGAGAATGATAAGCTTCATTGTCTGATTGCATAACAGATTGCCAAGGAAGGCCAGTTAATAAGTCACTTGCATTTCCTTGCATAACACCAATACCTGCTGTAACAGTTTGCGTTGCCTTATTGCCACTACCATAATAATGGGGAGCTACCGTTGAGGCGTAATATTCTAGATTTATCCATTGAGCGACAGTTCCTGGACCGGAAATAATCGTATCTAAAAGTTCCCCATTGCGGTCCTTCTGCCAATTGTAATTATGAAGAAATACTCTGCCTTCTAAGTCAGAACCTTCCGTTAATGTACGTTGTCCTATAATAAAAGCCGCATTGCCAGCTAACCCCCATTCCGGTCGGATCACGCTCCAATCTTCAGCTAGTTGATAGGCCTCAGACTTTGGCTTGCTCTGTTTCGATTGGAAATGAGGTAATTTAGCAAGACGCTCTGCATTTGCCTGGTGGCTTACTCTTGGCAAAATGGCTTCGATACGCTGAAACGCAGCATGTGCTGAATCGGAAAGCTCCTCTGGTATATATATCCAGTGTAATTCATCCACTGTTGTATTGTGCTCAGCCGCTACAAAGACAGTATCATCAGGAATAGCTATTCCTTCCAAAGCTAGCTCTTCCCTTACTTCAACAAGGTTACATAAAGTTGCTAAAACCCTAGCATTGAATCCACCTGATGCCCCTCCACAGGCACCACAGTCAAGTGAAGACGCATAAGGGTTATTAATACTTTGACTTCCATGTCCACATATCACAACTAATGGGCTGAAATTGTCTGTTATTCCCATCATTTTTAGAGCTTGTCGGGCATAGTTCACTTTATCGCTCTCCGAAAATCCAATCGGTATTCCTTCCTCTGTTTGATGAACATGATGAAGCACCAAGTTTGTCTTCGGTTTACGCAACCAATTTTTACGAAGATTATGAATCAAACGATCTGCACTTTTTGGCACAAAACTGCGTGCTACCATTTGAAGACTAAGCCAGGGACCACTTAATTCCGGTAAAAGTAGGTTTGCAAGTAAGTTCTGTTTCATTGTTTTAAATGTATAACTTAAGGAATGAACTGCCTGCTTACGTTGTTGAAAGGAAATTAATTCATTCTCCTCTGTACTCTCCATAATTTTATGCAAAGGCTTATTCATAATTGGCAAGGATGGATGACTGTGCGCGCTCCCCAATTCATTCGTTGCAATTGGTATTCCAAAAAAACCAGCCATGCCAATCGTTTCAAATGGTCCTTCTTTTTCCAATTGACGACGAAATGGTTCTGAGCGTACGTCAATACAAAATACAAATTGCGCTAACGTCGTATCCTTATCGCTGTTCCTAGATTGTTTGGAGATAATCTTTTGCCTTAACTGCTCAGCATGTGTTTGTTCCCAAGCTTCCAGCCAAAGTTTTCTGCATAGTTTCTCATCAAATCTTGCCGCAAATAGCAAATATTCGTGTTGTTTAGTCTTTGACAACTGTGTCCATTCCTTTAGTGACAGGCTACCCCAATGAATCAAAGCTGCTAATAGAGAATGAGTGGCCTCCCTTTTTTCCAATCGTTTATTCCTAAAAGGGAGATAGGGATGTATAAGAGCCCATTCCAAGGAAATTCGAACTGCTAAATATTCGGTGATTAGGGCATTTTCCTCACTTGACTGATTAGAACGCCAAAGCATCATTCCTGCCCAACCTGGTAACGAAAGTAAATGTACTTCTAGATAACTCTGGATTTCCGTGTCAGGGATATCTAGTGCTTTTAACGCTTTTTTCAAAGCACTATCAGCCTCTTCTGGCCATTTTTTTAAACTTTCACGCTGTGATTTAGATAGTGCTGGATCATAGCAAACGAGACGATGCCAAGAACGATAGAAACCATCCTCACGATGAGGCATTTCCCAACCTGCCTGTGAGTCATCGAGATATAATTTACACCACTTGATTACATGGTAATCGAGAATATTGATTAACCTTTCCCCATCTTGATTCTCTATTTGGGAACTGATTGGTTGCATGGAAGAATGATTGATAGAATCGGCATTCTGTTCCCTAAGTTCCTCCACTTTTTTCTTGAGTTCTACAGATGATAATAGATTAGATGGGATTGGTTCCAATTTCAGTGCTGCATGGCAAAAGCGCTCTGCGACATCTCGAGGGATATTAAACGTCTGTAAATTTGAATCAAGCCATCGCTGCAGTCCTTGCTTCACAAATGCTTCATTAATCTCCCCCTTATTTTTTGCTGAAAGAATCATAGAAGCACTTGGATAAATATCCACATCACGAGTATTCTTTAACCGATCCGCAACTTGATCAAAAGTTTGCTTTTCAAGCCCCATCCAAGGATGACGTGCTGCAAAAGTAGAAATCGGCCAAAGTGGTGCAATTACTTTACTAGCAGATTCAACAAAATTACTAATATCTCTTTTAGTATTTTCTATCTTTATATCTTTCTTATTAGATCTTTCTTTTGTTAAAACTGATGTAACACTCATCACTAATTACCTCCTTATGGCAATTGTTGTTTTAGATAACTGGGATGGCTTTCCACTGATTTTGGCTTTGCTTCGCCTAATCTTACTAACCATAGATAAAGTACTGCAAAGAAAATAGACGAACGATTACGGGCAATAAATGACCCTATTACACTTCCAACTAATAAAAGACAGGTAATTATGATGACTGCAACTGTTGGAGGCTGAGTCCCCTGGGAAACTGTAGATTGCAGGAAATCATAGAAAAAATGATGAATAGTGACATAAATAGCAGCCGTCCCTCCTACCATTAATAACCCTGCGATTCGACCAATGTTTCCCTCTCCCAAAGCTACTAGCTGTTTCCAAGAAATAGACAAGGACAACCCTAAGATTATCGCACTAATTAATTGATATCCCTCTCCTGGTGACTGGAGCCAAAAGACCAATCCAACAGCGAATCCTAAAATCCACCCCGTTATGCTCCATAAAAGGGAGGTCTGTTTATTACTTTGATTAGATATTTCGAAACGACGCACCGCTGAACCTGACTGTAAAAAAAGAGTGGCTTTAAACAAACCATGTAGAATAAGATGAATAATCGCAGCAATATAGGCACCTAACGCACATTGAATGAGCATAAAGCCCATTTGTCCAATCGTAGAGCCTACTAACTGACGTTTATAGTCCACTTGCACTAAACTGATTCCAGAACCAACCAAGACAGATATACCTGCTAGAACAAGCAAGATAATAGTAGCTATATCTCCATTAAATAGTGGAGAAAAACGAGCAAGCATAATCCCACCTGCATTTACAATTCCTGCATGCATAATTGCTGAAACAGGTGTCGGTGCAACAACAGACTCTACCAACCATCTTTGGAAAGGCCATTGAGCTGCCGGAATGATAACCGCTAGGACAATCAGTAAGTTAATCCCAGTTCTCTCCCAACTTGCAAGTTCAGCTACATTTTCGCTGGATAAAACAGACGCTAATTGCCAATAACCAGTGCCTTGATATAGCCAAAGGACCGCCAATAATAAGGACAACCAGCCAAATATAAAGTTACGGGCAGAGAGCTTAGATGCTTCATTTGCTATTTTCCACCTATTGTTTAATTTGATAAGAAAGGTTAATCCAGCAAGCGTTGCTCCCCAGAATAAAACCATCAAGCGCAGATCAGCACTTAACCAAGCAATGGAAGCAGCAGCTGTTGTGAACGTAAAGAGTGGAAAATATTTTCGATAAGAGCGATCTCCCATTAAGTAACGAATAGAAAAACGTTGCACAATTAATCCTATGGCAAGAACGAAAAAAGTCATTAACCAAGCCAAGGAATCCAAGTGTAATGGACCAAAATTCCCCCTTCCATTCGAATTCACAAGTGCTACTAAGGAAACTAGAGGCGGTAAAGACACAATCCAGCTATGTATCTTCACAAAGCTCAGTGGTACTCTTGGATGCAGAAATAATAATCCACTTAGCATAGAAACTAAAATCATAATAAAAAACAATACTAGCAATAATGGCAAACTCAGCGAAACAAACATGTTGAAATTCTCCTTTTACTAACTTACTTAGAAAACCACATTGACTTCAAAAATCCCCAACGTTCCTTTTAATAAAGGGAAACTTCCGTCAGTACACCCTTTTCCCACTGATTTTTAGTTGGATCATTCGGACATTTATAAACTGTAACAGTAGAACAACATTTTTCCCCAATAAAAAAGCCGACAATTTTTATGCTTCACCATGATAATAATCATAGGAAACAAAAAAATTGTCGGCTTCCCTTCAACTAATTACAGCGAATTTTTTGAAGAGCTACCCTTTATAGGTTTTATATGTAAATTAACTTTCATAATAAATATTCCATTATTAATTGGCTACTTATTTATAAAATCACTTTTCCTTTTTCTATTAAGTTACTTTTTCATTCAGTCAATGTAAACATTAAAAGAATGCTAAAGTCTTAATCTTGAAACAAAGAAAATTAACCTATAACTAAGTATTAAGCTAAATATAAGATATTCCAAATTCTTATATTTGTCAACAAGAAAGCCTTATTCTACAATGGAAAGGTTTCTTAAATAATGACACGATACCTTTTTCCAAAGTCACAAACTATCTTAAATTTAAATTTATAGAAATATAATTACCATAGGGACATCTTGATGAATTACTATCATAAAAAGCACTAAAAATAAATCATTTTATACTGCTGGATATAAACATTGACGCATCCTCATTCATAAATATGCGATTACCATGATAAAATGTTTTCATTTTGGATGACTTAAAACCTACTTCGGATAATATTTTTTTAAATCTTCATGGGAAAAACCGTTATGAACCTTTGGATGACTAATATTATCATTTTTATCAAAATCAACAATAATTAGCTTACCGTCAGTGTTTAAGATAGAAAACAATTCCTGTAATATTCCTTTCGTATCTGGAATATGAAGAAGGACCAAAGACATGAGAATAATATCTGCTTTTAATTCCGTAGTATTTTTCGTAAAATCGGAATAAAGTACGCTTGCGTTCCTAATACCTTTTTGCGCTATTTTCGTTTTCGCAACCTCCAGCATTTGTTCCGATGAATCCACTAGCAAAATCGAATCTACCGCGTCGGTTAATTCTAAACTAACGAGACCAGTACCACTCCCATAGTCGATTAAAGATTGGGATTTACTGTTTTCTAATTCTGTCCTTACTTCCTTCGCGATAACTTTCGCCAAATCTATTCTATCTTCTGTATCATATCTTTTTGCAAGCTGTTCAAATACATTCGTTTCCATCTTTCGCTCCTCCTACTTTAAATATTAAATATTAAAGCAATAATCAACCGTTAAAGTACAATTTAGCGTTGGATGCGTTGATTCAACATATATTACCAAACTCTTATAGCCCACCATAACGTCTTTTTCGATTTCTATATTCTTCTAACGCTTGTAGAAAGTCCTTCTCAGAGAAATCTGGCCACAGTATATCAGTAAACCAGAACTCCGTGTAAGCAAGCTGCCAAAGCAGGAAATTACTTAGACGTTTTTCCCCTCCGGTTCGAATAAGGAGGTCCGGTTCTTTCGTACCTGCTGTATATAGGTAGTCTGAAAACTTCTGTTCATCCAATTCTTCTAGTGGAAATTTTCCATTGTTTATATCCGAAAACATCTCTTTCATCGCATGTAAAATCTCGTGTCGGCTACCATAGTTTAGTGCAAAATTAAGCAAAAGGCCGTCATTATACCGGGTACGTTCCATTGCATCCTCAATGGCTTCACGTGTATGAGCTGGAAGCTTTTCCATATCCCCAACTATTTCTATGCGCACATTATTAGCAATCAGATCTGGTAGATAAATAGATAGAAACTCCTTAGGAAGCCTCAATATGAACTCAATCTCGGTCTTTGGACGTTTCCAGTTTTCTGTAGAAAACGTATAAAGTGTGAGAACCTTCACCTTGCATTTAACTGCTGTCTTAACAATTTTTACGACAGTAGACACGCCTTCTTTATGACCAGCCATTCTCGGCATGGCTCGCTTCTTTGCCCAGCGTCCGTTTCCATCCATAATGATGGCAATATGTTCCGGTATAGTATCATTCGGATAATGGACGAATCCTTCTGCTTGTTTGTTATTGAAAAAAGGTAGTTTCATTGATTTCCCTCCTTTCGAAAAGTTTTTTTATATTTCTATTCCCCCAATATGTCATGATGCTTTCTGGGAATCCTTTGATGTCCTGCTTATTCACTATCTTTATCCCTACGATATTCTAAGATTTCTCCAGGTTGACATTCTAAAGCCCTGCATATTCCCTCTAATGTGGAAAGTCGAATGGCTTTGGCTTTTCCATTTTTCAAAATAGATAGATTTGCCATCGTGATTCCAACCTTCTCTGAAAGTTCGGTAACGCTCATTTTCCTTTTCGCTAACATCACATCAATATTAATTACAATTGCCATTTCATTCACCTCAGACTGTTAAATCATTTTCTGATTTTATATCAATCGCTTGTTGTAAAAGTCTTTGAAGAACAGCTGCAAAGACCGCAATTACGATGGAAGCAAAAATCGGAATCATTCCAAATAAGATAAGACCTGGAGCATCATCTGACTGAGCCAAGAGAAAAATGAAAGGCATCATTAGTACATATAAGCTGCAAATGATAATTGCATCTTTCTTTATATGGCTTAATGCCTTTACAGACATTACCGAGAAAGCTTCATTCCTATCAATATAACCCAAAAGTCTAAAAGTCTGATAAAGAGCCATATAAAACGGGATTGTAGATAGATATATTCCAATTACAATCGGATATAGAATATGGGCATAATCTGGATTTACTGGATTCTTAGCCAAGTCATACATTCCCCATAATCCTAAAACAAGAACTGGGGTTCCAATAAGAACGACAGCTATCTTTAAAAAAAGTGTTGTTCCTCTTTTCATAAAAAAGCACCTCTCCTATTTAATATCTTATTGAAATTTACCATATTATTTATCGTTTTACAATAAATTTTTATTTAAAATTATACTTTTTTTATTGATAAACAGGTTGGATGATTATTTGAAAGCCTATTTCTATTTATTTTTTTCCTGTTGAAAGATCTTAGAATTAAAAAAGCAGTCCAATTCCGTTGCGGAGTGGACTGCAAAGTAGAGTGCTAATTAGACAGAGCTGTAAAGATAGCAAATATGTAGAAACCATATGTTTACATGAGCTAAGTAAAATCATCTATTAAATTACATTTTTTCAGAATTTACACATTTTTATGTTACTATTAAAGCAGATTATTATTTATTTCTTTGGAGGAAACCAATATATATGAAGAAAAAATTAATACTATGCTTTGCTTCATTCATCCTACTCTTGGGAGTCATATTATTTATAAATAGGAATGCTGTAAAAGAAATGGGAATAGTAAAAGACATTCAACAACTTATCTACTCAAAGCATATTGTAGAAGAAGAAAATGCACTTTCAAAGAAAATTGGTCCTATTACTTTCAAATATAATGAACAAGAAGACCATTCAAACGTTATTAATGAAGCTCTTCAATCATTAAAAGAACAGGAAAAACTCTTTATGGAGCTTTTTGGCAAAGACTGGAATAATCCAATAGCAATTGTTTTAGTTGAGGATCCATCAGTATTACAAAAATTGTTTGGAATTACTGGTGATGGTTATGTAGCTGGATATTATATAGAAGAAAAAAAATCGATTTATCTAGCTGTTCCTCATAATGCGGAAGAAATGCTGGTGTTCAAGGAATCGATTGTCCATGAATACACTCATCATCTTATCACGAGTACTTTAGAAAGTGCAGGACTTAAGACTTCTGATATACCAGTATGGTTTCACGAGGGTCTAGCAGCATATGTGGAAAGAAAAGACAACGGCATTACTATGGAAGATATTCAAGTAACGGAAAACGCAAGCTTCGAGGAACTTGAAACACATAAGCAATGGAATAAGCATTTGAATTCTCCTTTTGATCCCTATCTACAAAGTAGGTTACTAGTAGGACTTTTGATTAAAAAAGAAGGAACATCAGTAATCCCGAAACTGATGGAAGCGTGCAAAGACAACAATTTTGCAAATGCCTTTGAACAAATAACTGGTCAACCATTAAAATCCTATGAAACAGAACTGTTCGAGACACTCAAAACATATCCTTCCATGGAAATTAGCGCTAAAGGTCAACTATATCAAGATGCTAATCCCGAAGCTGCATTGGAAAGTGCACTTGAAATGAACGATCTTATTCCTAATGTGGATTATGTCATTCATTTAATCTCTACCATTTATTTAGAAATGGGTGATTATGAAAAATCCATTGAAAATTTCGACCGACTTGTTCACTTATTTCCTTATAGCTCCTATTATCAGCAATACGCAAATGTTCTTTTATTTACAGACTTGGATAAGGCATTGGAAGCATCGACAACTTCTGTAAAACTAGCTTCTGAGGAAGATATACCTTTTTATCAAGGGAACATGAAATTAATGTTATCTATAAATGAGAGTGTCAATAATGATAATTCCTTCAAAGGTTACATTCAGTTTTTACATGGTGATTTATCTTGGATATTAACCAACAAAAACAAAGCAGATTTAATCCATATTATATTAGATAGATATCCTCATATATCAGAGGGTAAGGATGAACTGATTGCTTTAGAACAAGGTTTACATTAGATAGTTTTGTATTTGGTAAAAACAGTAACTTACTGGGCAAGTTGCACTCCATTTTTGGAGTGCTTTTTATCTTTTCAACTCTATATAGTGACTTGCATCTGAATAAAGATCACTCTTTGAAAATCCGATAGAAGTATAGAAATTATCTGCCTGTTCCGTATCTGTATGAAGCACCAATATTTTATAATATTTTCTTGCTTCAACCATAATCTTTTTGACTAATAAACCTCCTATACCCTCTCTTCTAAATTCTTTACGAACGTATACCCTCCTTAGCCTTCCAATAGATTGGTCGCTTGAAAATGGATCTTTATTTAAGCCTCCAATAGCAATTAGGACATCCGCTTCATCAAATACACCAAATAATATCTCACCAAAATGGTTGAAGGTATTATTTGCATTTTTATAATCTTTCACTAATCTTTCAACAAATCGAAAGCCATCTTCCATACTTTGCTCTACTAGACTATTAACTCAAAGTTCATTAGATTTTTAATTTGTTTGATCATATATTTTTTCATCTGTATCCCCTTTCAAACTTCATATCTATTATTTTGGTCATTTACTTATATATAGCAAGGATTGTCTCCTTACGTGGAATGTTTGCGTTCTTTATCTCGTCCACGTAAGTATGAAATTCATATGGAACATTTTGTTGCATAATGTTAAATCCTTTCTCCCTAATATCTATAATCCCATATCGTGCAAATGGTTGATTGAAACAACCAAGAGAACCTGTATTATAAAAGGTTTTATTTTCACATAAAAATTGATGGGTGCGATGATCGTGTCCAAAAATGACTAAAGAGGTAGAATCCAGTCCATCTAGAGATGTGAAGTTTTCTAAGGAAGGCATACCAGTTCGATCAAAAGGATCTTTACTTATATGCATATTATACATGGATCGTTTCATTGGATAATGAATCAAATGAAAACTTTGCTCATGGAAGATAGGATTGATTATTCTAGGTAAATTCTTCAATTTAGAAATATGCTCATTATTTAATCTTTCTGCAATCCATAGATGGTGTGGGATAACATGGAATCTACTTTTAGGATATGGTTCATCGTTAAGTATTGCTAACACTGCTTCATCATGGTTACCTGTTACTATTTCCATATTATCCAATTCAAATAAGGAATGTAATACCTCATTCGAGTATAGACCGACGCCAATCATATCACCAAGACAATAGATGTAGTCAACTGATTTTTCTTTAATATCTTTAAGTACCGCTTTCAATGCGCACATATTCCCGTGAATATCTGAAATGATTGCAATTCTATACACAAACCCTCCTCCTTGTCATTGTTAACCTACTTTACTAAAGGAGAAATTGATTAATCTGATTTAGTAAAATCACTGTAACTTAGGCTAGCAAGGTTAGAATAAATTTAACCAATTTCAATCCAATAACGCTGAACAATCTCCTTCCCATCTGCGGAAATCACTTCATTTTCTAACACTCCACCCACTTTTTGAATCGTTTTAGCAGAGGCGATATTTTCTTTATCACATGTTACTAATACTTTATTTAGGCCCAGTTTTCTAGCTTCTAATAAACTCAGTCGCAGCTGCTCTGTCGCATATCCTTTCCTGCGCTCATCTGGATGAATGCTATAGCCAATATGTCCACTTTCCATCAACAATTCTGGCGTTAATCGATGGCGAATATTAATAAGCCCTATTAATTTCCCCTTGCTAATGCTTAAAAATTGAGTGGCAGGAACTCGATTTGGTGGTAGGTTATCACCATTTTCCTGGCTAATTACTTTATTAAGCCATTCCTGAAAGTCGGTATAATTTTGCAAGGAGCTGCCGCCATAAGGGTGTTCTTTTCTATGTAAAAAGGCTGTTCTATATTCCATTAATTGTTCCCAATACAGCTCGGATGGTCTCACTAATTCCATTGAAATCTCTTTCTTTCTCTATCTATAGTTATTTTCTTTTGAGTTATAACCCTATTATTCTATATCATTTGTATACTTCATGGGCAATAACCCCGTTATCCTTTTTATTTCTTAAATTATTTTTCTATATTTTAACATCCATTACCATTTCTTTTTGAATTTTTTAACATTGCTTTTTACTTATATTCACAAGTTCAAAAAAGACCCCAATACGAGGTCCATTCATCATTTTTTAAGAGAATTACTCATAAAAAGCTCATCTACTGTGGTATCCAATACAAAGGCTATATCAAATGCTAATTGTAAGGTTGGATCATATTTATCATTTTCAATGGCATTTATTGTTTGTCTGGATACCTTACAAAGTTTAGCCAGTTTTTCTTGGGATAATTTTGCTAATTTCCTTAAATTTTTAATGTTATTTTTCATTTAATCACCATATTTTTTTCTGTAAACTAATAATGTTCCCAGATATATAACTATTCCCCTGGAAAGTTTGATATATGGACTGTGCCACTTCTAAAATTAGCATACCTGTAACTACGATAAATACATATGATTGAGCTTTCGTGTTGATAAACTTTCTTCTTTCATCACCTTTTTGAGAAAATGGAGCTATAAAAATCAAAATTCCGCAAACTAACAATATAGCTGAATACACAATTTTAACCCAATCCATTTTAGTTTCCTCCTTACGAAATGTCAAAAGTATTTTACATTTATTATTGTAGCATGCACACTAAATATGTCAAATACTTTTAACATTATATTTTTTATTACTTAATACATCAATCTTTTAGCCCTTACAATTCTGCTATCTATTAACTAAAAAATCGAGTACATAACCTTTGCACTCGATTTCACTTTTATCCTTTTTTCCCTTTCCACGAATCCTTCAGTGACACAATTCGATTAAAAATTAATTTATCTTCTGTAGAATATTTATCTACACAAAAATAACCGTGTCGCAAAAATTGGAACCTATCTTCGATTTTTGCGTCCTTCATCCAAGATTCAATTCGGCAATGGTTTAGTGTAACTTTAGAATTGGGATTCATTTTTTCCTCCCAAGTTTTTCCCGCATCTTTCACAATCATTTCGTCTTCAAATAATTTATCGAAAAGATTTACCTCCACTATTTCACTCTTTATAGCAGAAACCCAATGAATCGTTCCTTTTACTTTCCGCTCAGAAAATCCCGTTCCACTTTTGGTCTTTGGATCATAGCTACATTTTAATTCGATAATTTCACCTGTAACTTCATCTTTAATCACTTCATTACACTTGATGAAATACGCCCCTTTTAATCGGACCTCTGCATGTAAAGCTAATCGTTTAAACCCTTTTATTGGGACTTCCATAAAGTCTTCTTTTTCGATATAAATCTCTTTTGAAAAAACAACCTCTCTATTTCCTAATGCAGGATTTTCCGGATTATTTTCCATTGATAAAAGCTCTGTCTTGTCCTCAGGATAATTGGTGATCGTCACCTTTAATGGATTTAATACTGCCATCACTGTATTTACTTTTGATTTTAATTCTCTCCGAAGCGTACTTTCCAACATTGCTATGTCAGCTGTACTTTGATTTCTTACAAATCCAAGTTCATCAACGAAGGTGCGAATACTTTCTGGGGTAAAGCCTCTTCTCCTAAGTCCACGGATTGTTGGTAATCTAGGGTCATCCCACCCATCTACCAGCTTCCCTAACACTAATTCCCTTAAATATCGTTTACTTGTTACAACACCAGTTATATTCACTCTTCCAAATTCACGTTGTTTTGGCGCTTCCTTTATTTCTAGCTCAGTCAATACCCACTCATATAAAGGTCTGTGGTCTTTGAATTCAATGGAGCATAAGGAATGGGTAACACCTTCGATTGCATCTTGAAATGGATGAGCAAAATCATACATTGGGTAAATACACCAATCATTCCCGGTTCTATAATGACTAGCATGAATAATCCGGTAAAGAATGGGATCTCTTAAATTGATATTTGGGGAGGCCATATCAATTTTGGCTCGTAATACATGCGATCCTGTTGGAAATCCTCCATTTTTCATTCTCAAAAATAAATCGATATTTTCCTCTATTGTCCTGTTTCGATAAGGACTATTTTTACCATGCTCTGTAAGTGTTCCGCGGTATTCCTTTATTTGCTCAGGAGACAAATCACAAACATATGCTTTTCCTTTCTTGATCAAACTCAATGCTGCATGAAATATTTTATTAGAATAGTCAGACCCGTAAAAAATCCGTTCTTCTGGAGAATATCCTAGCCAATTAATATCCTCTATAATCGAATCCACATATTCCATATCTTCTTTTAAAGGATTGGTATCATCAAAGCGCAGATTAAAATTCCCGTTGAACTTTTGCGCAATCGCATAGTTCATATGGATGGCATATGCACTGCCGATATGCAGGTAACCATTTGGCTCAGGGGGAAATCTTGTGCAAATCGTTCGATTATATGCCCCATTTTGTAAGTCTTCAGCTACCGCTTTTTCCAAGCTATTATCTAACGCTACTTTCTCTTCCGTCATTTTAATCCCTCCATTTTTTTAGAAACGAACTATTTATGCCAATAAAAAAAATCCCACCCCCAAGACATTTAGTCTTGAGGACGAGATTTTATATCCGTGGTGCCACCCCAGTTTTTTAATATGTCGCCATATTAAACTCTTCAGGTACGGTAGTTACCTACTTATACCCTAGCTCTATAACAGGAGCACCTGTCACACTATCCCTTCATCATAAGTTCCAATGTGAATGCTCAGAGTCTTGGTTCAATAAGTAATTCTTACTCCTTTTCAGCAGCTGGGGCTCTCTTTAAAGAATTAGGTTATTTACTCTTCTCTTCATCGCTTTTGCTATTTTTTGGATTTAAATTATTCCTATGATAACAAGGTCTTTTCTGTTTGTAAAGGTAATATATTCATTAAATTAAAAAATAAACAAAAATCCATATCACAAAAATGCTCTTAGTCTTATATAAGACTACAATTTAATCCCCATATCTTTTGATTGGATAATATAATAATTATCCGATTCCCACTTATAATGACCCACATTAAAATCTTTTCGGTTGATTAAATCCTTGAAATCATGTGGGATAGTGCATTCCCAATTTAAATTTTCTATCTTAATAGGAAAATTGTCATCATTAGGATTGGGTGAGTGGATATAGACTGCATCTAAACCTGCCTCTTCTTCCACTAACCCTATCCATGATTGATAAGGTTTATCGAATGTGCTGAGCTTTTCTAATAAACTGTTATACAAAAAGATATGTGCTTTTATATGCTCTCTTCTTATTTTCCCGCTATGATTCCCATACCCGTAAAAATCAAGATGGGTATGCCAAGCATCAAACCAAGCATCTTGGCTAAAGTCTAAATCGTATTGCTCTACGTTTAAGTCTCTCCACAAGTTGCGAAAATAACGCTTTTTCCCTCGAAACTTTTTCAAAAACAGTTGCCTCCTATTGAACAAATTTATATTTGCCTATTTGGAACAATTGAAAAAGCCACATGGTTTTGATATTCCCAAACTGTCTATGTATCGGTCGTTCCATCTACAAATATGTTTAAAGAAATTCTTTAATATCGATACTTTCGTTACTACGGTATCAAAAAATATCGAAATTGTTGTAAACACATCCTGGTAAGGAAATGAGAATATTCCCCCTCTATCTTATAAATCCATCTGATCAACATTTAATTCGATTAAATTACCATCGGGGTCCGCACAGAAAATCTGAGCAAATCCACTTACTCCATATGGTTTTTCAATGATTTCTACATTATTCTGTTTTAACCAATTCAGCGTATCATAGTAGTTCTCTACTCGAAGTGCAAAGTGCCCTTCTTTGCTATTTAGAGTTTTATTTGTTCGAATGGTTTGCGACTCAGGATAAACAATTAAGTGAAGTTGCTGATTCTCTATTTGGTACCAGGCACCTGGAAAATCAAAATCAGGACGTTGTAATTCTTTTAAACAAAGAATTTTCTCATAAAAATATTTGGCTTTTTCCAAATCCGTAACTGTAAGACTTACATGATGGAGCGATTTGTATTTAATCAAGATGCTTCACTTCCTTATTTATTTTTTCTATAAATAGACATCTCCCACTTTATGGAGATTTTAGAACAGCTAAGTCTGTAATAGTTCGACAATTACATTCAATAATCCTTTTCGTTTTACTTCCCATTTTTTAGAAAGGCACTTTTATTTCTTCATTCCATTTAACAGGAGAATAGTAAGTTATTCACTAGTTAAAATGGGCTTTTTTGTATCGATTTCGTATATTTTATAGCCTATTTCCCATTTATGATCTTTCGTGACTGTCATTGTACAAGAATAAGGCACTTTCTTACCATATGCATCCAGTTTAGGAATATCATCAAATGTAAATATTTCGTCTGTATCTAGCATTTTGAAGATTGCTTAAGCAGAGCGACCTGATGAATCTATGTCAATAACACACTCTCCTTTCACCACATCATATTCTTTAAACAGCATATATTTTAGACTTGGCAAAGTGAAAGTTAACAGCAAAATACCTAATAACAAGACACCTATAGTTTTTGCTGCTTTCATTAAGGGAAACTCTTTATCGAAGTACATAACAACTATGTAATATAATGACCCAAAAACGAATAAAGCTCCAAGTAAGAGCATTATGAAATACATAACCATTTTCTAATATCCCTCTCTTTCATTGAGTATACGAGTGAACGGAGGAAATGTTTCAATTAATTTATTTTTACAGCTTATAAAAACTAAAGAATAGGATAAATCAAATCATATATCCGCTTAAAATAATAAAAACAGGCCCCTATTAGAGACCTGATTCTTCCCTTTATTAATTCGCTTTTTGCTTAACTTCCAAATGAAAAGAATAAATTTCACTAGCACCAATTAAGCGAAATCCTTTTCCTTGTACATAATCAAACTTTAAATCCTCATTAATATGCTTAATTGTTAAGGGATCTAAATAAATCGTTAAGCCATTATCTTCAAAGGCTGTATCGCCTTCTTGTGGAAAATCAACCGCTAAATCGAAATTATAAACATAGCTGCATCCACCGCTAAAGATTGTGTTTAACCGATAAACTGCACCTTCAGGAACTTCATAACTACGAAATTTTTCAACAGCAGCATCTGTGATTGTTACCTTCATTTTGCCATCTCCTACCTATTTTTACATCTTATATATACTATTCCAATATAAGAATGTAACTCATCTTACTTTCAGCATAATGGATTTCGCAAAGGGTTGCAAAAAAACTGCTTTCTGATGTATGGATAAAGAAAAATATTGAAAAAAAAGTTAGTTTTCTAGTAACTAATATCCGTATCGTTCTCCTTTTTTCAGATCTAACAGATGATTGTTAATCGAAACGGTATTTTCATTTTCCCACTTAACCTCTACATTTTCGATATTATCTTGATAATAGATTCTCTTTTTAAACCAAAGTGGACCGTTTAATTCTCCCCTAACTCCAAATGACCCCATTGCCCCGGCATCATATCGGTAAAAATCTATTGTGTTCGTTCCTTCAGGAGATTGTACTGTTTCCAAATGCTTGTTTGCTCCAAACCCAGAGGCAAATAATACAAACATGGTTGCAAGTAAGAATGCAATGGAAAGGCTGGCGGATAAAATGACCGTTAACCAACTTCTTGTCTTTGAGCGCCTATTTCTTTTATCTTTAAAACCAATAATAGCGAAAATAAAGGCTACTACACTAAATATAAGTAAAATATAATTTGGAGGTGCAATCAACCAAGTGTTGTTAATATTTGAATACAAGGAATAAGCTCCTAAGACTAAACAAACAAGTATTAAATATAGTGACCATACATTATAGCTCTTTTCCATAAAGCTCCCCCTATTTAAAATGTTCATCCATGCTATCTATTCATTTGTTAAATTTTCAAGTCTAATTCCGATCTAAAAAAAGCAGAACATAACTACCTGCGCCAACAAAAATAGCTAGTTTAATAGTGAAAAACATCCAAAATTCAAATGTTGTTAGTTTTCTTTGCTTTTTATTCCTTTTTAAATGCCAATAATAGAAAAAAGTGCATAGTAGTAGCAATACCACCGATAATTGGTTGATTGTTTCTAATAGATTGATCATCATAAACACCTCTAACTAGTTGTTTAGATTTTACGGTTAGATATGTATGCTTTTATGAAAAAAACTTATTTTTTTATTGTATTTTACTTCGCTTCAAATGCCTATACAGATGGTCACTACCAATCAAAATTAAAATCCCCATCGCAACATTATTAACTATCATTTTGAAAGGATGAAGTCCTTCTAAATTATTAATCACCATTGCTGATAATATCAGTGTAAGAACAACGAAGTTTAAAATTTTGTTTTTCATAAGTAATTCACCCTCTTATTAAATCATTATCTTTAAATACTCCGGTTCCATTTTTACCTTTTGGCATATATTTTGTAAAAAAGGCTGCCATAATTAATAGAAAAACATTGATTAGCCAAACGGTAAGCCCTGTATACTTTAACCAATAAGCTAATAAACTGAATATACTTATAAGAAAAAAGCAAATATGTGTTAAAGCACTTTTAATTCCCGTTATTCCTGTATTTTTCCTCTTTTTAATTACGATAATTAGCGAAGAAACAAGAACGGTTATTAATATTAGTGATAAAATAGTCTTCAACCAATAGCATGCTCATACCTTTTCTATTTGTTATCTATTTATACGTTTTAGAACGTAATTAAGTTTCACGCAAAAAAAGCCAAGCCTTATCAACGATCAGAATTTATTATTTAATAGCTGGCTTTCTTACAATAAAAGTAACAGCATTTATTTTTAGCAATACTACCTTTTCATCACGGACAATTGTATATTCCAACGGTTTAACTACTTGGGACAACATTTCCCACCCTCTATAGATTCTATTTAGTGTATGTATCATATCTTCCGTTTTCTTATTTATTTCCATCATTGCATCTAACTTTTTATTCGTTGCCAGTTCGATTTCTTCTATCTCAGAATTAACAATCAAGCAGTTTATTCCATCATTTTTTGTTCCGACTGCCATCTGTTTCAATACATCTTCAAAAACCTCATCTGATTCGACGTGCTCCAAAGTGGACACAGCAACAATGAGATCAAATTCATTTTCATCGATTACATAATGGCCAATATCTGCCTTTCTCATTTCAATGATTCCTTCAACCTTATATTCTTTGCTATACCGTTTCAATTTTTCTAAAGCGGAATCTAATAGATCAACACAAATGACTTTCCCGTTCTTACCTTTAATTCTTGCGCAATGGGAATACTGTTTCTCCCGACACCTGAACCTAAATCCAGTACCCGCATATTTTCTGTATTAGGAAAAAATCTAAAACAACTTTTACCGGCTTATATAACCACGATCCTTCTTCAAACAACTTATAATTTTCATAAAAATAATCATGGTATTTCTTTTCTTCTTTTCGGATTAAATCTAATCTAGACACATATAGCCCTCCATTCTTCTAATAACTTTCTCCATATATAGCTAATATTCAGAGTAAAATCCGCCTCTAGTCTTTTATTTAAATCCTCCCGCAACATACTGATAATTCAGATTTCTTTTAAACCCATCTTCTCTAATTTATTTAAAGAGGCAATCTTTGGCTTACTTTTAGCTATTACACTTAAATCTCCCTCATTAAATACGACAGCAACACCATCAGGAAGTAGTATATAAGTTTGTTGATTTTTCTTTAAACAAGCTTCTATTAATAGGTCATTTTTAGTGGAGTAATGGCACCATATTGAATAATTTGCAACTAAATTTAATCCTGCATATACATCAAACGGGTAATTTTCACCACAAGTATGGAAAATATTATTTCCAAGCACTATTGCCCCTGCACTTTGACCATATATTGTACCGCCGTTGTGAAAATATAAGCTTAGTAATTGATCAAAACCAGATTCCTTAAGATCATTTAATAAAGAAAGAGTGTTTCCTCCACCGATATAAACTGCTGAAAACTCGTTTAATTCTTCTATTGTTTTCCCATTGATATCTGTCCACATTGTTATATTATGGATTCCCAAAGGACGAAACATTTTCTCTATATAGACTAAACTAGATTCATATGTTCTTACTTTCGAGTCTCCTGCTATAGGTAGATATAATAACGGTTTGTCCTTATTGATCAATTGCACAAAATACTGATTAATTTCAAAGGTCTGTTTTAAATCTCCACCACCGGACAATATTATAATCCCCATAAATTTTGCTTCTCCTTAAAATAAATATGTTCTATCTTACAATGATAGTAATTAATTGATATATCTAAAAAATCTTTTTTATCTGATTCAATGTTAATTTCTAGTAACGGGAGAACAAATGAGCGGAGAAATACTGATTAACTAATTAAAAAAGTCGAAATCCAAAGATTTGGCTACAATAATGGAAAAACCATCTTCATTTCTTTATAAAAGCTAAACTTCTCGGCTTTTTTAACGGCTTTACAGAGATAGGAAAAATGGCAATTGTGAATGGAAGAATACACAACAAATAATATAATACCTGGAATCAAGCTTACTGTTACAAATCCAATTCATAATATTTAAATGAAGCCACATACTAAAAACGGAGGTGAAAAATATGAAAACGAAGGATAATTTTTTAGAAGGCGCTAAAATCACGGACGATGCTCATACATATGGGCCGACTAATGGGGGGAGTGAAAAACACCATTCTCCTCAATCTGTTCCAAATAAGGAAGCAGCTAAATCAGGCAAACAACAGTAATAGAACACAATCATCTATGGAAAAGAAAGCATGATCAAGAATGATTATGCTTTCTTTTTCCATTGTTATCGTAGGAATAATTCGATCTTCCATTACACATATCTCTTACTTTTCAATCATTGACAGCAATACTTTTTCCATTTCTTCTTTAGACATTGTATCTGCAGTTAAGATGATTTTATATCCTTTTTCAGGTACTATTACCCTCATCCCAACAAACGGCCATTCATCACTAGGGGAAACATAATCCACCTGAAATCCATTTATAAAATAAGAATCAGGCTGTTCAAAAAAACCGGACTCTTCCATTTCTAAATCAGCTTTTTGATTTACATTTAGCTGTTGGGTTGAAATTCTAGACGCGCCATCGCTATATTCTAATGAAACAATCGGTTCTTCCCCTTCCTTATATATAGCAAAGCTTTCATCTACTTGTTTATATCCTTCTGGTAGATAAGTAGGTTTTATAATAGGAAAACTTGCGAATACCTGTGCTTCCTTAAGAGCAAATTTCTGTTCATAAGTACTTTGTAATTCTTTAATTTCATGTAGTCTTTTAGCTTCTTTGCTATCTGGCTGTCGATTTTCTTTATTTATCTTTTTCCATGTCTCAGCCTGTTCTGTATACAATTGACTATACTGTTTGAATTCTTCGTTGGTTAAATTCTCCTTCGCTATTTGCATGCTGCGCTCAAAGAAATCTAATTCTCCTTGAGTTTCTTCGGGATATGCTTTCATTAGATTCTCTTTCGACCCAAATAGCTGACTAATGAAAGATTGTGCAGCATCTGCCATGTGCGAAGCACCAAAAGCTAGACTCGCTCCAATTATCATTAACGAAGCTACAGATGCAAGTACCCACTTAGGGTAGTTTTTCTTTCGCTTTTCTTCTCTATCTAATTCCTGATCTATTTTTTCGAATGTTTCTTTTTTAAACTTTTCCAGATTCACTTCATGCTTAAAGTACATCTTTGCTAATCTTAATTCTTTTTCTTCCATTTCCATCCTCCTTCATTCTATTACTTAATAATTGACGACCTCTAGCAAGTCTAGATTTTACTGTGCCAACTTTAAGATATAAAACGTCTGCTATTTGCTGAATCGATAGCTCTTCAAAATAGAAAAGTGTAATAGGCAAACTATAAGGTTTCGGTAAATCATAGACAGCATTATGTATTTCTTCTTCCTGTACACTTCGGAGATAGGAGTCTTCACTGCTTTCTTGATTCATTTCCGGTAAAAAATCAGATATAACTTCTCGCCAAGATTTTCGAAACGAACTATTGCATTCATTTATTACAATTCTCGCCAGCCAAGAGAATGGCTCTTCCTTATTCTTTAATTGATCCATCGAATAAAATGCCTTAACAAATGCTTCTTGTACTTGATCTTCTGCTTTTAACCAATCTTTCGTGTATGTATATGCAAGCCTAACAAGACGTTGCGTATACTGGTCTATCCATAACTCTAGAACTTCTTTCTTATCCAAGAATTAACCTCCTTATTCAATATCTAGTTGACGTCTTTCATATGTAAGATGTCTTTTCTTTAGGAAAGGTTCCCATTTTTTAAAAATAAAATCTCGCATCTATCATAATACTAATTCCCTTTATCAATATTTTCCATTATAATTCAACTTACAAATATATACATAGGGAGAGTGTAGAAATGGAATCTTTTCAAAATGGAAAAGACAATTGGAATGCGGATTTATATGATGATAAGCATTCGTTTGTTTCAAAATTTGGAAATAATTTAGTAGAGTTGTTAGATCCAAAGCCTGGCGAAACGATCCTCGATCTTGGCTGTGGAACGGGTGATTTAACGAATACCATCCATAATTTTGGTGCTGAGACTTTAGGTATCGATAAATCGGAAAATATGGTGAAGAAAGCATTCAATAAATATCCTCATTTAAAATTCTTGGTTCAAGATGCAACAAGCTTACATTTTCCTAGCGAATTTGATGCAGTATTTTCTAATGCGACTCTGCATTGGGTACACCCTCCTGTCAAAGCATTAGAAGGAATCTATCAAAGTTTAAAAAAAGGAGGAAGATTTGTTGCCGAATTTGGTGGCAAAGGGAATGTTCAAATAATAACAGATGAAATAATACGTCAAATAAAAGGAGCAGGATTTCCGTTTAGCGAAGAACAATTCCCCTGGTTTTATCCAAGTATTGGGGAGTATTCACATTTAATGGAAAAAGTCGGATTTAGGGTTACCTTTGCGCAACACTATGATCGACCGACTCCATTAGATGGAGACAATGGCTTGAGGAATTGGATTACTATGTTTGGAGATCTTCTGTTTCATGGTATTTCTATAGATGCTAAGACCGAAATCATTTCAAAGGTTGAAGAAAATGTAAAAGATAGATTATATATAAAAGGAAAATGGATGGCAGACTATAAAAGGCTCCGATTGATTGGTGTGAAAGAATAATAGGGAATCAATTAAAAAACAGATTTCATTTAAAGATAGACTAAAATAAAACGAAAATGGAGATGTATTCATGGCAACAATTGAAGACTTTTTAAAATTGGATATCCGTGTTGGCACTATTATAAAAGCAGAACTTTTTCCAGAAGCACGTAAGCCTGCTATAAAATTAGATATTGACTTTGGAGAAATTGGCATTAAACATTCTTCTGCACAAATTACACAACGATATACACCAGAAGCACTTATTGGTAGCCAAGTAGTTGCAGTGGTAAACTTCCCAGCACGACGTATAGCTGGTTTTAAATCTGAAGTATTGGTAATTGGAGGTGTCCCGGAAGAAGGTGATGTGGTACTTTTAAAACCAGACGTGCCTGTAAAAAACGGAACACCGATAGAGTGAAGATTCAAATAAAAATGGTAAAGACCGCTTGAACAAGTCGGTCTTCTTTTTACTGAATATACTGTTATTTCAATATACTTAAGGTAGATATTTGAATAGTTATACTAAATTTGCCCTTTCATAGAACTCAATCGGACCTGCTTCGTCAATAATGATAGATTCATAGCCCATTTCCTTCATCTCATTTAAACATAAATGCAGCAAAGTATATCCAATACCTTGTGCTCGATTAGAAAGAGCGACTCCCATTGGTCCAAATAATCCCTTTTTTCTTCCTACTACATCAAAGCAAGCAAAACCAATTATGCTTGTATTATCGAATGCAATAAAAATAGGAATTTCGTTCATAAATAAACCATTTTCGATTGCTTCCATCCATCCATTTCCAAATTCCATATTCACAAAGCGTTTTAATAAAGCAACATCTTTTCTTGTTGCTTTTCTATACGTAATCTTGCTTGATGGTGGATGTGGAAAAGAATACTCTTTTAATGAAACAGTCAAATTCCTTGGATAAGCAACTATTTCTAGGATACTAGCTATATCAAACGCTTCAAATATTGCACTTGTTAATTGGTCATTACTTTCCAATATCCCCTCAAACAAATGTCCTTCATTTATATAAATCTGCTTAAATCTATTCATTCGATTACTTGCAAACTCAAAAATATTTTTCGTAGAATGAGAAATATTTACTTGAAAATGTTCAAACGGAATTCCTTGTTCGTTTTCCCTTACACTTGGATTCTTTAATTGTTCCCTTACTTTAACTATAAGATCGGGACATGTATTATGTATTTCAGCACACACTCCTGTTTTTTCATGCAAAATACCAAATAACAGATGAATGGGGTACATAATCGTATTTGTCCTACTAGCTTGCTTTTCTGCTTGATGTAGAATTCTTAAAGATCGTTCTGTGAATTTCAATACCCTCTTCCCTCTCTCAATCGTTTCTTTTTCTATTTTTAAGAAAGCTTCTTTGATAAATCCATCATATTATCAAAGCCCAGCTGTTCATAAACCGTTCGTCCAGTAGAACTGGACCATAATCTTGCTCGTTTTGCGCCTTTTTGTTTTAGCCATAAACAAACTTCATCTACTAACTGAGAAGCTAAACCATTTTTCCGATATTCTTTCATCGTATATACCGCTATCACCCAGCCAAAGAGACTTTGTTCTTCTGCAAGTGGAAAGGCATACTCTGTTCTAATTAAACCGCCTGCACAAGCAACAATCTTTTCATCGTCGTTATCTAAAGCAACTCTAAACATTAAATTGCCTAATTCAAATTCCTTTAGAAATATGTTTTTCACTTCTTCAATCCGCCGAAGATTTGGCTTTGGTATTCCATCTATTTCTCCCATTTCACAAGCCATTTTATACCAGTAGTCTGTCATAATACTCAGCTCGTCATAAGTAGCCCATCTTGTTTCAAACATAGTTAACCTCCTAATTAATATTATTTATAAAAGGAATAGGAATAATCCAATAATGGCAATTACCAAATAACATATTGTTCCGATAGTTTTCACTTTGCGATTCACATCTGTTTTTTTCTCTAAATTATGTGTATAGTCATACATAACCCATAAAGAAATTAACGGAATAATTCCTACCAAATAATTATCTATATGAATGATTATATACACTGCCACTATTGCAAATGCACTATTATATAATATCGTTCTCAATCTCTTCCCTCCTAAATTAATTACTGCTTCGTATTAAAGCATTTTTCACAAATTAATTTCCCTTCATAATGTATATAAGCTTTTATTTCCGTCATCCCTTTTCGCTTTGGATAGAGCATTTTCACAAAAACAACTTCATTCCCTTTAATATGTTTGCCACAATAGGAACATTGGGGTTTTAGTTTAAACATCGCTGTTCCTCCCTATATAATTTATCTACTATTTACTACGGACAATAGCTATTAAAAGTTCCGTTTATCCCCATTTAGACTAAGCTCAAATGAAAAATGCAGACACATATGTTACATTTAAGTTATTAGAATTCAAATTATTCAATCAATGAAAATTTCTGTAGGAGGTGATTATATATTGCTTTTACTAATAGCAATCGTATCGATCGTTATATGGAGTACGCTATCTCGAGAACTTGTAAAAACTTCAGAGGAGAAGAATAAATTAAAAAACAAGCGTAAAGTCATAACTTTAATGTCTGCAGGTACCTTATCAACCATTATTCTGACTATTTCCCTTTTTCAAAATTTCCAATCTTAAAATCCGATTTACATTTTTCACAGAACTTCCTTTGCATTGGTGGAGGTTCTTTTTGTGTCCAACTATAGAAAAAAGCATTACCACTTATTGCAGCAATGCTTTAATTAGCCATTTTATAAATTATTCTTTTACTACGTAATGAAGCTCTACAAACTGATTAAAGGTTCTTAATCTTTTCAAAGAAAGGTCTAATTGATAATTCCCCTCTTTAAATAACGGAAGGCCATTGCCTAGAATAGTTGGAGCTATTGTTACAATGATTTCATCAATCAATTTTTCTTTCATAAAAGAATATAATAGTTCTCCTCCACCAACAATCCAAATCGATTTTCCCTCTTCGCTTTTTAGCTTATCAGCAAATTTAGTGACATCTTCATTAACAAATTTCACATACTCTGTATCCTCAATAGAAGACTTTGTATATACATAACAGTTTTTGTTTTTATATGGAAATTCCCCTCCTTCTTGGTTCATAATCCAATCATAAGTCCTTTTACCAAGCAAAATGGTATCCACAGTTTCATAAAACTCGCTAATTCCGTTATCCCCTTCCCCTTCTACTTTGAATAGCCATTCAAGAGAGTCGTCTTTCGTCGCAATATATCCATCTAAGCTTGAGGCAATAAATAATACTAATTTTCTTTTTTCACTCATAAGTTCTCCTTTTTTAAATTATCAATTATTCAATAATAACGATTTTCATAAATAGTAGAATTAAATGTCTTTTTCCATCAAAACATTCGTAGTCTCATACCCTACTTTCTCATATAATCCTCGGGCTACTAGATTATGACCAAAAACATGGAGACCTATTTTTTTCAATCCGACCTCCTGCCCAACCATCTCTATTTGCTTTAGTGCTTCTTTGGCATAGCCATTCCCTTGGTATTTTTCTCTTATATGTATATCATAGATAAACCCTAGTTTTTCAGACTTTTGTGCGAGCCAAATAACGCCAACTGACTCGTCATCCTTTCGAATCGTGTATAAGAAATTCCGCTCCGTCTTTTCTCCTTGCGGCAAAAGTTTTGCATATTCCTCTTCCGCTTTTCTTATGGATTCTTCCTGCTTCCAATTTCCTGACAAAACTTTTTCTTGTGCATAGGTTTTAATTGCAGAAGATAGATATGTTTTATATTCATCAGAATTCATTAAATCTAATTTAATCATTGCTTATCACTCCCCCTTCACTTTTTATTCTAGTTTTTAACAATCGATTCCTGCTTTACCTAGCTTGGAAAAAATTTAAATAAGGAAAAAGCGATCCTTCCTCATGAAAGAATCGCTCCGTCTGTTATATAGCAACAGAAACTATTTTTCCGATGTCTCTGTATTTTTGCGATTTTTAACACCTTTACTCGTGTAAGGCTTGTTACTCTTTTTTTTGTTTGCACTAGCTTGCCAGCGATTCCAACCCTTCTTATCTGTTCCTCTGCCTGTTCCGCCCTTACCTTTTGCTTTACTCATAGAATCAACTCCGATTTTCTTGTCCATTTACGTATCTATCATTAGTTAGTCTTATCCTTTTATTATGGTAAAAAAACATACATAATGAACTATAAGTATATAACAAGGAGTTAATGTTTGAAACAATTAATAATTTTTGTATACGATAATAAACTATTTTTTCTTCCACCAACCATAACATATTACAAAAGAAGCACTATTCTTTCTTAGATTAAGCACTCGTTCCTTTATACTTCACTATTGTTTTTCTTTCCAGCAACTACAACCCTATATACATCATAAGCAGTAAACACAACCACTATTCCCCAAAAATAGATACTGCTACCAATCGAATTATCACTAAATAAGACAATAAGGACGACAATCCAAAAACCGACCAATGAAACTATTCTGTTAACCATTTCAGATTTAAACTTTTTTTCACACCTTTTTGATCATTATGAATGCTTATATTAGCTGCTATTCGCCTTATATTTTATAAGTTTGTTGAACAAATAGGTTTCAAAATGTTTGTTCAAATTTTCATTATCCACTTTTAATTAAATTTGCCAATTGTAAAATCATGAATAATCTCGACCACTTCAATTTTTCCATTGATCAAAAGCTCAGGTAGCTCATTTTTCTCGTTTCCTTTCCAATATTGCCGAGCCTGTTCTATTTTTTTGTGGAAAGGTGCAGCCTCTATAGTTGGCAATAGTTCTCCATCTCCTTCAAAATAATTCCCCATCACAAGAAGCTTAACAATCTGTAATACATTGCGGTTATAGGAATCAAATAATGCTTTCCATTTTAGAACCTCATCATAACTTTTCGCAGCATATAAACAAGCCAGCCTGGAAGGATAATCTGGATATTCCTGTGTTTTACTTCTATTTATAGACAAGTAATAACTACTATAACTATTCCAATCGATATGATAAATACCATATATACACTGCTTTTTTCTTTATATTATTTTACTCATCTACTATATGCTAAAAAGAAATGTATATCCCCTCAAAGGACAACCTTTGTAAAATGTTCAACTATTGGAAAGGGATCATAAAAATGATGTAGCTGCTTTTTCCAATCCTGATATTCATTCGATTGTCTAAAGCCAACAGTATGGTCTTCTAATGTTTCCCATTGAACAAGCAGCAAATATTTCCCCTTTGCTTCCATACATTTCTGTAATTCATGGGAGATATATCCATTCATCGAAGAAATAATTTTTGATGCCTCGAGAAATGCTTCTTCATATTTTGACTCCATGCCTTCCTTAACTTGTAACATCACAGCTTCTAGTATCATATATTTCTCCCTATTTTCTTTATTTAAATTATTGGATAAAACACTTATTTTTTTCGAATCACTTGCTGATTAAATTCCGTATTCCTACACTTCTTTTTCGTGTTTTTCTGTTCATTAGAGATAATTGATAAATAAACAATTCAACATTTATTGCCAATTTCCTTTTTCTTCCTTGCCTCTTACATCACCTTTCAAAAAAAACGCATAAAAAAACTACCAAACTGGTAGTTATAATCTTGTAACAATCAAATTCTATTTTTTAAAACATCTAAATGAAGAGGATAGGTGCTATATGCGACTTTTTTATTTTTGTATTTTTTCACAATATCTACATGATCGTGATAACTATTTAAGAATAATTTTATATTCTTATTTCCTTTTTTCGTATGAATAATGAGGGAATACTCAGCATTATTTGGTTTGAGGTATGTTTCTTCACTTCCTGGATAGAGACTATATTTTTCCCTGACAATCGCTTCATTAAATAGTTTTATTATCGTCTCTTTATTCTCCCCATCTACCTTCCTCTCGTTGTAGATAATTTCCGTCTCCAAATCATTAAGTTTTAAATGCATCTTATATTTATCCAAAAGCCAATCTACCACTCCAGTTGGTAAGCACGTCATTAAAACTTTTATCATACAAAATAGGGCTAATGCTATGATAGAAATCCAGGTCATTCTCATTCACTCCATACTTATTCAATTAACATTTCTACGATATTAATAGTACTAAATTTCTCATTCACATTGACCATCCAATTATTATATAAATTGACCATCCACTTTCAATTTATGCTGACTTCTCTATAAAAAAAGATGCAAAGTTGTTTTGCATCTCATCTGTATTATTCTCTACTGGACTTTATTGCTTCTGCAAATCTTCTTATCCCCTCTTCAATATTGGTTTCTTTTTCTTTCGCATAAGTAAATCGAACATAATGAGAGTTGGAACCCATAGTGGAGCCAGGTGCATAAATAACCCCATTTTTTAAAGACTCCTCCAATAAACGGTTTTCGTTGACTTCATTTTTTATTTTACACCACAAATGAATCCCGCCATTTGGAATGATGAATTCTACTTCTCCTTTTAAATAGGTATCTAAGCTTTCGATGATTTGATTTCTTCTACTTTCAAGTTGTTTAATTAAATGATTTAAATGGGATGCAAACGAAGGCGATTCTAGAAAATCGTTTGCTATCCATTGGGAATAACTCGAATGTCCAAAATCAACCTGTTGCTTAGCATCGGATAATCTTTCAATCACTGGCTTTGGACCAATAATCCAGCCAATTCGAAGTCCAGAAGCAACAATTTTAGAGAGCGAGCTAATATATAACACATTTCCATTTTCATCCATCGATTTCAGCGGAAAGACCGGTTTTCCAGAAAAAGAGGTTAAACTATATGGATCATCCTCTACTACTGGTATGCCATATAGGGAAGAAATTTCTAAAATCTCCTTCCTCCTTTTTTGACTGAGGGAAATGCCAGTTGGTTTTTGGAAAGCTGGGTTTAGAAATATCATTCTAATCCTGTGCTTTCTATGTAACGAGATTAAATCATCAGGTTTTATGCCATTTTCATCTGCTGTCAAAAAATAGCTTTTAACTCCTGCTGATTCAAATAATGGCAGACTATAATGATAAGAGGGATCCTCAATCGCTACCGCATCCCCGGGTTTAAGCAAACATTGAATGATTAAATGCAATGCTTGTTGGGCTCCCGACGTTATCAAGATAGAAGACGGATTCGTATGCAAACCTCGAAATTCCTCCATATGATGGGCAATGGTCTTTCTTAGCACCTCGCTACCTTGTGGATGATCATAGCCTAATGACCCAATATAGGAGCGATCAGAAGTAATTTCCCGTAGCGATTTTAAAGGAAAAAGATCCTCTGAAAGCTCCCCACTAGCTAAATTGATCAAATGATGATCCACCATCTCTTTTCGTATCCGTTGCATGACAGGTACATTAGGCAGAAAAGATCCAGCTTCAATATAGCGATTCCAGCTAGGCACACGCTTTTTGGTTATTCCCCATATATCCTTACTGATTGTTGTTCCACTGCCGCGTTTTCTTTCAATTAATCCATTTGACTCTAACTCATCATAGGCTGCAACTACTGTACTTCTATTCAATTCTAGCAATTTTGCTAAAGTTCTTTCAGATGGCAACGGCTTGTCTAAAAGAAAAGATCCATCTGCGATACCATTTTCAATAAACTCAGCTAGTTGCTTATAAATTGCTTTTTTTATTTGTCGATCAGGTTTCCACTCCATTGTCTCCACACTTCTTTACCACAAATTGCATCCATATAGGACTGCTATCTAAATTATATTGTTTTCCATTATAACTTAATATTCTCCCTTTAAACAGCTATAGTGCTTTCCTTTTTTCCTATAGAATATTTCACTACTTTTTACTAATATAGCTCAATATATTTTCCATCCTCATAAATCTCTTCTCCAGATACCTCTGTCCATTCTTCGGGGGTAAGACTTGTATGCGAGTCTAAATAAGCTTTTACTAAATGATATCCCGCGTTATACCCATAATTCTCAGGAAGTTAGTCCCCTCCATAGATTATTTCATAGGCACGGTATCCATCATAAAAATTCAATTCAGGCTCTACTAGTTCCCAATATTCTGTTAAGAAAGGATAGCTTGGATCTTCATACGAATTACCAGGGTAAACAATGTTTTCAAACATCACTGCTTTTCCTTCTAAAACTAAAATATCCAATACTGTATCAGAGCTTTCTCTATTAAAATACTTTTCCGTCCAAACACTATGATGGTATTCATGTGCTATTCCAACCTTCAAAAATTCTTCATCAAAAAATAACGTGTAAAGAACACTGATTTTCCCTGTTCCTTCGGTTACCATTTGTGGCAAATCAGGATCGTATGGAGTTGGATAAATGCATACATCTGTAGCTTTGTTTGATGGAATATAATTAGCGGATTCTATTAATGCTTCTTTAATTGCATTATTTATTTTTTCCTCATCCATTGTATTTATAATCGCGTTAACAAGTTCCATGTCTTCTGGAGGCTCGACTGAATATGTTTTCCCACTTCTTTCAAAGTATTCCCCATCCTGGTAGCATGCTTCAAAAACCGGTTCAATTACTTCTTCTTCAAATATTTGCTCTTTTGGAATAGTAGAATCCTTTTCTATCCTCTTTTCATAGTTGTCATATAGCTTATAAACATGAATAATATTAAATTCTTGATTTGTTTCAGGATGATTGTACGAATAAATCAACGTTTCATCTAAAGTTTTTTGATCAAATGATATCAGCACTGTACAAAAAAGTAAAACGATAAAAACACCAAATAAACGCATAAAATATCTCCTCAATAATTACAAAGTCCAACAGATAGTAAATAGGTTTTTTAGGTAAAAATATGGGGAATTATTTTAATCTTACCAGTGTACTTGGAGCTTATTTCCATTTGGGTCATAAAAGTGGAAAAAGGTGTGACCATTATCTTCTTTTATATCCTCCACCTTAACTTGATTATTAATTAAGTGTTGATGAAATTTAGATAATTCTGGACTTGTAAAACCAATGCTAAATTCTTGTTTATTATCAATTGTAAAATGTGCAAATGTTTCATCCTCAGTAGGAACTAAGATAAGTAAAAAAGGTCCTTCATTCACTTTTATAATGGCAAGTTCCTCTGTATTGTTTAGCAACTGCAGCCCTAGTACATCTCTATACCATTTTGCAGACAGTTCTAAATCTTTTACAGGAATTCGAATATAATGGACTTGTTCAATAAATGATTTACTCATAGCCTTCTCCCCTTTATTTAATCCGGTATATCTATATTCCCTTTCTATATCCCTATTTCCTTCCGATAATTGAATTAAATTAACCCTATCTTTATCGGAATGTTACCGGTGAAAGAACAACCGTTTGAAAAATTCAATAAACATTATTCATTTACAAACAAAAAAGTCCATTCCTTAGAAGCTAATCTATTCCTTAGGAAATGAACTTTTTCATCTTATTATTTTTTTCTAATAAAAGTCAATCCAATCGCTACAACTGATAAAACAATCGCGATAATGGAAAGAATCATATTTACATTCGTACCTTCATGTGCATGCTCGGTATCCTCGTCTGAAGCATGATGATCATCTGCTGTGTCATCTGTTGCTTCATCCGTTCCATGGCTATGTCCATGACTATCAACCGTTTCATTGGATTGAGCAATACTTGTAATAGAATGAGGTAATTCAGAATCACTGTCTCCTGTCCACTCGACAATGCTGCCATCTGCATAGTATTGGAATGCATCCCAGGCAATATCGCCAGGCTCTTTAGGATTTTGTGCTCTAAAGGTGAAGTCGCGGTATTGACCAGCTTTAATTGCCGTATCTTCTGATTCCGCTTCCCAAGTAACTGTAGCAACTTTCCCATTATCATCTGTTGTTGTAGTCGTCTTCCAGCCATCCACTGGTGCATACATTTTGAATTCCACATTTTCCGGAATCTTGATTGTAACTTTGGTTGTATCCACATTTTTTTCAACCGGTATTCTTACTTGATATGTTTCCCAAGCCTCTGTAGTTGATTGAGAAGGATTTACTGTCACATGAGCATTCACTGGTAATGCAATGAAAAAGACAGCTGCAAAAGCAACTAGTACCGATTATAATTTCTTGTTATGTATCATTTTTAAATCTCCTTTACTTTTTTACTGATTCCATAAAGAGAGGTTAACACTATCTCTCACGTGTTAACCTCCTTCATCATAACAAATCAAGTAACTTCATTCAAAGATAAAATAGCTGTTTTTGTGTCTATTCTGTGAACGTTTTATATCAAATGTATTTTTAACGAGCTATATCCTATTTTCGCCAAAATAAATCCTTTTTAATCTTCTACATCGCTTCAGGAGCGGATATACCTAGCAATCTTAATCCTTCTTTTAAAACAAGTGTTACTGCGTATACCAATGATAGTCTCGCTTGTTTCTCATCGTTTTCTTCCAAGATTTGAACATGCGCATAGTATTTATTAAATGCTTTCGCTAAGTCGATAACATACTTGGCGATTTCAGAAGGATCATAATGCTCCATTGCTCTTTCCACACTTGTTGGAAAGTACATTAAACTCTTCACAATTGGAAAACTTCCATGATCCCACTGTAAGGCAGTAATGTTAGCTGGTTGGAAAAATTGTCCTTTCCGTAATAAGGAACACGCTCTTGCATGTGTATATTGGATATATGGTCCTGTTTCTCCTTCAAATTTAAGCATATCCTCTAAGGAAAATTCTATATCTGTTAACCGATAGTGCTTTAAATCATGAAAAATGATTGCCCCAGTTCCAACTTGCTTTGCTACTTCTTCTTTCTTTTTTAGAGAGGGGTTTTTTTCTTCGATATTTTTCTCTGCCAACTCGATTGCTGCTTGAAGTACCTCCTCTAATAGCACCACTTTCCCTTTTCTTGTAGACATTTTCTTGCCTTCTTTCAGCATCATACCAAATGGAATATGAGCCATTCCTTTTGCCCAATCATAACCCATTTTTTCTAATACTTGAAATAACTGCTTAAAATGGAGAGTTTGTTCATTGCCTACCACATATAAGCTTTTCTTAAAATGGTAAATATCCTGGCGATAGATCGCTGCCGCTAGATCCCGTGTTGCATAAAGAGTTGCTCCGTCGCTCTTTTTGATTAAGCATGGCGGGAAGTCTTCAAGCTCTACCACCTGTGCCCCTTCTGATTCGACTAAAAGCTGCTTCTCCTTTAATAACTTGACAACAGCTTCCATCTTGTCGTTAAAAAAAGCTTCTCCATCGTTTGAATCGAATGTTATTCCTAATAGTTGATAGATTTTATTAAACTCTTTTAACGATTCCTTTCGAAACCATTTCCAAAGTATTGTCGCTTCTTCATTTCCCTGCTCCAAATAATTAAACCATTTTCTCCCTTCCTCATTTAAGGCAGGATCTTTCTCGGCTTTCTCATGGAACAGAACATATAGCTTTAATAATTCTTTAATGGGATTTTTCCTTACTTCCTCTTCTATTCCCCATTTTTTATAGGCAACAATTAATTTCCCAAACTGTGTCCCCCAATCACCAAGATGATTAATGCGAATGGGGGTATAGCCATTTTTCTCTGCAATAAGTCCAATGGCATTCCCGATAACCGTTGAACGCAAATGCCCCATTGAAAATGGTTTGGCAATATTAGGAGAAGACAAATCAATTGTCATTACTCCTTTATCTTGCTGGATATCGCCATAATGCTCCTTTTGTTCAAGTATTTCCCCAATTACTTTAGAGGAAAGCAATTGCTGATTTAAATAAATATTAACATAGCCGCCAACAACTTCAACATGAGCAATTAGTGGAGACTCGATTTTTCCGGCAATCTCTGCAGCAATGAGCTGCGGTGCTTTCCGCATTGATTTCGAAAGGGTAAAGCATGGAAAAGCCAAATCTCCTAAATGAGCAAATTTCGGTTTTTCCAATAGTTGTTCAATCATTTCCTTTGTTAAATCTAAATATGGTTCTAATACGTTTGCTATTTCTGATTTGATGTCCATCTATTCTTCTCCTTTTTAAAGATAAAATAAAAAAGCCCCCACCTCTTCCAAACGAAGAGGCGAGAGCTTAAATTCCCGCGGTACCACTCTAATTGCTATTTCCATAACCACTTAAATCAGTTAACGGCCTGTCACCGATCATTCCTACTTCCATTTTCAGAATGATATCTCCAAAGTGCGTTTCACTAATTGTTCTACATTAGGCTTCCACCATCCCTAATTCGCTATCGCTTTCCAATTAGCTAGTCTCTTTTTCAACGACTTTCCATATTTTTTCTTATTATACACACACTCTCCGGAAGAATCCAACACTTTTTTGCTTTTTAAAAAAATCTGGCAAGCGCCAATCATTTCCATTTACATATAGTATGGAGGGAGGTGAAACGATAATGAATTTTCAAAATAGAGCTTTTGGTGGACATATAGGTGCAGTTGGTCCAGTTGGAGCTGGTGGATTTGCAGGTGTTGGCCATGGTGCTGTAGGAGTTGGAGCTATTCCTCTTGGTGCAGTTACGCCAGCAGCTGGCTTTACTGCAGGGAACCCACTAATTATTACTCCTTTCCATCATGTTCCTACTACTCATCAACAGCATTGGAATTATGGTCAAACTTTTCCCTCTTACTCTCAACCATATGGCTATAATCCAGCTTATTCTACTTACGGAAATTACCCATTTTATTAACTTAATGAAAAAGGCAACAACTAGACTCCCTTTAAAATCATAGGAATCTGGTTGCTGCTTATTTCAACTTTGAGCTATTATTCTGCAATAGTAACTTTTTTGTTTTTTCGCCAGCCGAGGAAGGTTACTACTAATCCCCCAAGTGAAAGGATTATACCAATAATGTATCCTACTAAACTTGCAGTACTTACATTATCCCCGTTTGGTGCACCGCCTCTTTCTTCCATCCCATTAAACGGCGTCATACCATTTTGATTATCCATTGAGAATCCATTGTCCTCTGTCGTATTGCTATTAGTATCTGAATCTGCATTTGTGTCTGTATTTGTGTCTGTATTTGTATTTGCAGATGCAGTTGCATTAGTCGGCGCTTGACCTTGGCCCATCATGCCTATTCTCTCAGAAGGTTCTTCTCTATTTACATATGATACAACTCCAATTGTTGATTGAACCAATAAGAATACCATCGCAAGGATCGCGATCCAATTTTGTATTTTCTTCACTTTCATCTCTCCTATCTGTAATGTATTTTTATTATGCTAGAGTTGGCTTAATTTTTTCTTAAATTTTTTTAATAGATGGAAAGATAAGAAGTATTTTTCTATCATTCTCTGAAGAATCGCGTTTGTTGTAATTATGAACGCTATTATTTCATAGCATTCTTTGAGAAATGGTTTTCATTTTGAATATGAACGCTACTTTTTCTCTCTTTCTTTTGAAAAATGGTTCTCATCTTGTTTACGAACACACTTTTCTCTTCCTCTTTCTGAAAAATGGTTCTCATCTCGTTTATGAACACCACTTTTCTCTTCTTTCTTTTGAAAAACGGTTTTCATCTCGTTTATGAACACCACTTTTCTCTACTTCCCTTTGAAAAATGGTTCTCATCTCGTTTATGAACGCCACTTTTCTCTTCCTCTCTCCAAAAATGGTTTTCATTCCATTTATGAACACTGCTTTTCCCCAATAAAAAAACCGATGGAAGCTGACTTTATGCTTACCTACTAGCATTGTCATTCCATCGGTTTTTTTTATTTAACTGGAATCCATATTTCCGAATAGCAATCTTCGCTGGACGGATCATCTTCTGTGTAGCGTTCAAAAGAGATGAATCCTCCCTGTTTATAGCTGGTAGTTGGCATCCATTCCGAATAAATCTGTTTCCACACTTTCTGTATACTATGGGGCATTGGTCCATGTACTTCAAAAACTGCCCACTTAGATGCTGGAATGATAAGCTGGTCATATTTTGCTGATTTTTCTTCTGTAGCAACCGCTATCCAGTAATCCATGTCTTTCCCTGCAACTTCTGTTTGGTCTACACAAACACCAAGAACACCTGGTACTTCACCTACTGATAACATTAATAGTTCGTTTACTGTTCCCTCATTATTTACCTCTTCCCAAAGCTTAGGGATTTCACGAAGATTTTCATCTTCTTTAATTGAATAAGACTTTTTCAAACCTACAATAGTAAATGCTTCTTTCTCTACAATTTTTACCTTCATTGGTTCTGCCCCTTTCAGCTGTACTTGAATGACGAGTGGGTTATATATTTTCAGGCTGCCAACTCCTCTTCTCGTTTCACTCGGCGTAACACCATGCTGCCTGCGATATGCTTTTGTAAAAGCTTCAGGTGTTTCATATCCATATTTAAAAGCGATATCAATAATCTTTTCCCTTGAGTGAAGCAAGCTTTGCCCAGCTATTGTCAGCCGCCTTCTTCTTATATACTCCCCTACTGGTATTTCAGTAAGGATGGCGAATGTGCGTTGAAAGTGAAAAGCAGAAACATTCGCAACACGCGCAATTTCTTCTATCTCAAGCTTTTCTTCTAAATTTTTTTCGATATAGTTCAATGCTTTTTGTAATCCTTCCAACCATGACACCTTTCTCACATCCTTGGTACTATCATATAGTTATTATTAATCGTTTTCCGGTTCATTTCTGCTTTCTTTTGACAGATATACGATTTGTTTTCTGATTGTCAAAATGACGGATTAAATAGAGAATCGACCGCCCTAAATAAATACAAAATAAAGTACCAAATATAATGAGAGCAGCTAAATAGTTGTCAAATATCTTCTTACTAGCAAAGAATAATAATAAAAAAATTAGTGCCACCAATAAATTTAAAATTGGATAATTTTTCATCTCTTTCCCTTCCCTGCTTTATAATTTATGTATGTATTTCTCACGGTAAAATAGGCTGTCTATCCCGCTAACTGCTCGGTTTAGACAACCTATTCTACTTTAACAGAGAACGTATAATTAGGATTTCCTTGATCCCATTGGGCATAGATCATATATACATATATTCCTTTTTTGGCTGGAACAGTCATTTTGTTTCTGTCTACCTCTATAAATTCCTCTTCACCATCTTTAAATACTTTTGCAACCTGTAATGATCCATCTAAAGGTTTTTTATTAAAATCAATCGTGATGGTTGCATTCGGTTCCACTCGAACAGAACCATTTTTCAATCCCATATCCCAAGCTGATGCATAAACATAATCGACACAGGAGCCTTTCAAAGAACCTTGCCAGCAATTGGAGCCAATTGTTGTCGGTATTCTATTATTCTCCCATAGCACCTCAGGTTTTGGTGGCTTGGAAAAGTAAAATGTATCCATGAATACCCAAATACAAACAAAAATAAATGCTATTATTGTTACCACCATTAACATGCGAACCTTATTATCCCCTTTCATCCCTCTTTCATTATTGGACGATTGATATTGCAGAAAAGTTTCGATTTTTCATTATAAATAGAAAATTCAAGAGGAATTTTTACTCTCCACCGCCACCACAATCTCCCCCACTATCAGAGGAACCTCCACAGTCATTCCCTCCATCAAAGAATGATGTATTAGAGCTATCTGTTGGTCTTCCTGAATATGGTGGGAAATAATAGCTATTATCATGTTGACTTATATTATTTGTCTTTCCTTTTGATGAAGCATTAAAAATATTTACTATTAAGATCACAGCAAATACAATCATTATGAATCCTAACATAGCAAACTCCTCCCTTCTTATACTTATAGTTTGTATACGAACCTTACGCTGAAATAGTTTCATAATTTTTACAAATAAAAAACCCGAAAAGTAGCTATCCTACCTATCGGGAAAATTGACTATGCTCTTTTCTTTATTTCCTTTACTTTTTCCTTAACGGATGGCTTTCTTCTGTTAAAATAATAAAAAATTCCAGTTATCAGCAAAATAATAACAATTAATGCGAGTGGATTAATATTTGTGGAAAATACACCGTAGGGAATTAATGCAAGAATAAAGAAGTAAAAGAAATTTCCTATCGCTGTGCCAATAGTAAAAGGACGCAAGGAAATAGTACTTACACCTGCAATGATGTTTAAAATACTTGTCGGGAAGAAAGGAAAAACCCTACCATATATTACATATTTCATTCCTTTATGTTCGATTTTATCAAGCATATCTTGGTGATTTTTGACTTTTCTATGAACAAAATCTTGAAACCAAAAACGAGTAGCAAGAAAGATAAGCACCGCGGCTACGACACTAGAAAGCCAGCTCCACAAAAAACCATAAAAGAAGCCAAACGAGTAAAAATTAAGGGTAATAACCAATATTAACGGGATAACGGTAAAGCTATTTTGAATGATCATAATAAATAAACTTACTATAAGTGCATATGAAATATTATCATTAAATACAGATGTGACAGAATCAATCTCCCCTTGACGAATCGCCTGTAAGATATCTGTATAACGGATAAATAGAATAAAGAGGCTGATCGTCACAAAAAACGTGAATGGCTTCAAAAAATGTTTTATAATAAATCACCTTTTTCATAAATTATATGTCACATGCTAAAGAGTGGTACACTTTAGATGATTCATTTTACTACAAATTTATTCTTTTTCTTTTTTTTATAATTATCAGTTTTCTACCCTTTTTTATTTTCTATAAATCTGTGTTATCTAATAAATGTTCATGAATGGCATCAAACAATATATGATTGCACAAAAAAACACTATTCATTAGCATAAACCTTTAAAAATGAATAATGTCTTTTACCCAGTATATTGTCTACTTTTCTTGAGCAAGGCTAATATCTTCTTCTACCCTATTTAACCACTCAATGATAATAGAAGTAAATAACTTTGTTTGTTCAATCTGCAAATTATGCCCTGCTCTATCTAAAACAGCAAATGTTGCTCTAGAATAATTTTCAAGAATTGCAAATGCATCTTTATATCCAACCACAGAATCTTGTTTGCCAAGTAAAAAGACACTTGGTTTCTGAAATAGGACATCATCGATTGAAAAAGAAAATCCATAGCTCTCTTGAATTTTATCTAAGAATACAGAATCCGCTATTTTGCATCCTGACAGTATTTCTTCCTTATATCGCTTCCAATTGTAATCATCCAAAACTACTTGATTTGATTGGAAATCGCTAAGCTCATCTTCTGCTAAGCTTGCTAAAAATCCATGATCCGCATAAACAATTGTGTGGTCTGGAAGTAATCTCTTTTCTTTATCTGGTATAATCATAGGACAAATGAATGCAGCTCCTAATATTTGCTCTTTATGTTCCTTAATGATTCCTCTAGTTAAATAGCCACCATAGGATTCTCCTACGATTAAAAATGGTTGATTAGGTATCACCGTATGAATAAAGCTTACTACTGCTTCTAACATTCCATCCGAGTTATGTATTTTTTCGTAATCCCTAGTTTTTCCCATTCCAGGTAGATCAATATAGATTCGTCTCCATCCTTCCTTCTCTTTAAAGATAGGTTCCATACAACCGCTCAAAAGTCGATGATCTGGAGTAAATCCATGTACCATAATTATCGGAATTCCTGAACCTATATCTTCATAGTATATATTTGCGTTTTTCACTTTGCAGTATGGCATCTTTCAGTCTCCCTCTTAATTTACTCTAAAATATATATGTATCTATTGATGTAGCTTATTCAAATAATGAAATATTCAAGTCTTTTCCATAACAGAAAACAAGCAAGGTGTGTAATTGAGCTCTATGATGATAGATATGTGCGACTATTTCTAATAGCCATTCATACCTTGTATAGGTTACTCCCCAATAGGATGTCGTTCTTTCTTGTAATTCCGTTTCTGTGAGATTGCTATAGCTTTCTTTTAATGTTTCATAATTATAAGCGATAGCATCTTTTATAGCGTTCACACTTTTTAATGAAACACTAGAATAATATTCACTCATCTCTTTTTGTGTTGCACTGTTCGCTATCAATAAATCAGCCTTACAAATTACAGCAATATGTTCTAATAGCTCACCTATCGAACGCTTATTACTTGCAGGCATTTTCTGTAAGTCAGCCTCTTCTAATGTCTCTATTATTTCAATTATTGTTTTTAAAGCTATTTCCATTTGATTTAGTGCGCTAGTAATATATGTATTCTCCAATAACGCTCCTCCTAAAAAGAATATATGTTCGCATTTTGATTATAGACTATTCTATCATAAATTCAACACTAAAATTCGTTTATTCTGACTTTTAAACGAATCGACCTTTAGCTTATAATTTATTAGCCATGATTTGTCCTTGTTTAGCTCCTTTTCCATCTGCTATACTTTAAAAGAAACAAACAGGAAGTGTTATTTTATGAGACAAGCACTTATTATCATCGATATGCAAGAAATTTTCTTTAACCATCCCCAATACTATTTATTCAATAAGGATCAAATTTTACAAAACATCAATATACTAATCAATCAAGCTCACGAAAAAAATATTCAGGTTATTTTTATTCAACATACAGATTTAAATGATCAGGATGAGCTTTTTGAGGGAAAAGATGATTGGAAACTTCACCAAAATTTAATAGTTTCCTCTGAGGATAAGATAATCAAAAAAACAAAATGGGACGCTTTCTATCAAACAGAACTTTTGGATTATTTAAAAAGCATGAAAATAGAACAGCTTATATTTGCTGGTGCACAAACTGAATTTTGTCTTGATACTACTATTCGAGCAGCTTATAGCTTGGGATATCAAAATAATCTACTTTTCCAAAACACCCAAAGTACGATTAATGGCTCCGTTTTACATGCAGATGATATTATTAATCATCATGAAGCAATTTGGAATAATCGATTTCTGACAGTGATAAAAGGGGTATTAAAACTATAAAGGTTACAAATAAATTCATTGGCACTTTTATATTTCAAACATATCATTCCTTTAACATTTTATTTAAATCTTCTACTTTTGGAAAATAAAGTCGAAAAAAAGGAGTATAATGGAAATAAAAAAAGACGGAGGTTGTTGTTATGATTACCTTGCTAGAGGATATTGCTCCCTTCGGACTAAAAGACACGAAATTATATATCATGAAAACAACTGATTCTTTTGTTATTTCTATCCCTAAAATTAATTGGTCTACAGAACTCCGTAAATCAGAATCAGCCCATGATCAATTTAATCATTTACTTCATTCTTTAACATTTCACATGTTTGAAGGAAATTGCTCTGAACTAGCAGAATGTATCACGGCATCTCTTGGAAAGTATGAAAATTCATTGTAAGAAAGTCTCTATCCTTTCATTCATATAAAGTCATGCTTGAAGGCACAAAAGATCATCATCAGTGTTCTTTTGTGCCTTTTCCATCCATTAATTTTCTCCCTGCCTATTCTCTACTCTACAATTCATTGCATAAACCGATTCTCCTAAGCTAAAATGGGTAAATAAAGAACAGAATGTAAAGGAGTTTTTTTCTTGGAGTTTCTTTTTACAAGTAAACGATTAGGTTTTCGATTATTAACAATAGAAGATGTAGAAGCATGTGAACAGTTTTGGGGAAACGAAGAAGTCATGAAGTATTGTGGCGGAAGTACAGACTCTTCCTTACTTCCACAAGTTATTGACTTTTACGAGCAAAGTCAAGCTGACTTCGGTCTTTCTGTTTATGGAGTAGTTGATTTGGCTAGCAATCAGGTGATTGGGGCAGCTGGCTTTAATATAGAGGATTCCATAGACGAAGTAGAGCTAATTTTCCATTTTACAAAAGAAAATTGGAACAAAGGGTATGCGACAGAAGCGGCGATTGCATGTATGAAGTTTGCTGAAAAGCAAGGAAGTGTTCAAAAAGTAATTGCCTCTGCTAGTATTGAAAACAAGGCTTCTTTAGAAGTACTTGGCAAAATTGGCTTTCAGTATATGGGAATAAAATATTTCGAGGATACAGAACAGGAAGAAGCTTATTTTGGGTTTGTTTTTAAGTGAATGGATAATAGTTTTCTCAAGGGGAACAAGAATATTAACTTGACCCCTTGCCTACCGTACATTTAAAAAGGAAGTGGGAAATTTTGAATAATGAAAATAAAATTATTATAACTCCATTAAACATTGATTTAATAGAGGATATCAATAAGACAAATGATTATTTTAAGTTGTATGGCAGAGTTGTCCCTAGTTTACAATCAGGCAAATGGTCTTATAAAGAGATTCTTTTTGAAGAAATTAGAGAAACACGGTTTCCAGATGATAAACTTGATTGGAGCCAATATATAAATCGAGAGGATAAAGCTTTGTTTTTAGCTTATATGAATAATACTTGCATAGGACAAATTAGAATAATGAAGGATTGGAATCGCTTCTGTTATATTGAAAACATTGCTACAAAAAAAGATTATAGAGGAAATGGAATCGGAAAGTTGCTCTTAAATAAAGCGGAAGAGTGGGCAAAACAAAGAAATCTTATCGGGATGTCCTTGGAAGCACAAGATGATAATCTTGGTGCATGCAGATTTTATGTGAAACAAGGATTCATACTAGGTGGGGCTGATACACTAAAGCAGTCATATAATCCAATTATTGAGACCACTTTGTATTGGTATAAGTTATTCAAGTAATGGTGTTAGTTAATAAACACACATACTGTTTAAAAAGCCAAGCGTTCATATACATGAAAATAGTAAGAATAAGGGTTATTTTCATCTGTTATTCCTTGGGTAACAGATGTCTCCTTCCATTCCGTGCAAATCAACATTTGGAAAGAAAGTGTCACCTTCAAATTCTGCATGAATCTTGGTTATATACATTGTTTCTACATATGGAAGAAATATTCTATAAATTACTTCTCCGCCAAAAATAAATATTTCTTCTTCCTTTTCACATAATGTAAAGACTTCATCTAGTGAATGAGCCATTTCACAGCCATCAAATACTATTTCTCTGTCTCTAGATAAGACGATATTCCTTCTGCTACTTAGTGCTCTTCCAATAGATTGAAAGTTTTTTCTTCCTAAAATAATTGGATGCCCTGAAGTAATCTTTTTCACATACTCCCAATCTCTCGGAATTCTCCAAGGAATATCATTATCCTTCCCAATTACTCTGTTTTTGTCCATCGCTACAATTAAAGAGTCCTTCATGAAGCACTCCCCCTATTGACTTATGTAAAATAGCTTAATAGTCGATCAAAAGAATCAATCTCCGCAAATGGTTTTATCTTGGTAGCGTTCTTAATCTTACGTGGATTAAACCATATACCTTTTAAATTGGCATTTTGACAACCACCAATATCACTTTCTATGTCATCCCCAACAAATAATGTATCCTCTGGCTGCACATTAAGCTTATTTAAAACTAGCTCAAATATGCGTTTGTCCGGTTTACTAATTCCTACTTCATCGGAAATGATGATGGTATCAAAATAATGATGTAAATTGGTGTTGATTATTTTTGCTTTTTGTCTTTGAACAGTACCATTTGTGATAATTGCAACCTTCACTAGGCTCTTTAACCTATTAACTATATTAATCGTATCTTGATTCACAGAAAAACAATACGGAAAATGATTATTCCAAAAAACTAAGATATCATTGTGTGGTATTCTGTATTTCGGTGGAAACGCATCGAAAAATGCTTCCAAAACCTTTGTTTTATCCTTTTGACCATAGCATTTCTTATCCTGTTCTTTGAATTCTTGCAGCATTTCTTTTTTTAAGGAATCGTTAATATCCTCATAACATTTTTCTAACATAATGAAAAACAGTTTATCTACGGCATTATCTCTATCAAGCAAGGTGTCATCTAAATCAAATAGCACTGCTTTGTAGTTGCTCATATAATTTCATCGCCTTTCTTACCCTTACCATTTAAAATTCCACATAAAAAGGTTGGCTACTTTCATCCAAACATTTCTCTATTCTTTCTCTAAAATTCTTATGTGTCACCATTTCCAACGCTTTCTCAATGGAAAAATACCCTACTTCCAAACTTTCTGGAGAAGTGGTTAATTCCCCTCCAACTGGTTTTGCTAAAAACAGCGTATTGCATATAGAACGGTTGACATTTTGAAAGATTCCACAAAATTTGATTACTTCAATATCAATACCTGATTCTTCTTTCGCTTCTCTAACTGCAGCATCTTTCAAGGACTCTCCCTCTTCCACTTGTCCGCCTGGCATTTCCCAGCCTCTTTTAGGTCCCTTGATTAATAGAATTTCGCCCTGTTCATTGATAACAATCGTCGCTGCTGAAACGATATGTTTTGGCGGTGACCATTGCTGTTGTGTACTTTTAATCAATTGATTTCCCTCCGTTCTTTTTAGAGCTTTTCTACCCTTGCATTTCCTCCACTGTTTTAATAATTCGATAGAATGCTTGATTAATAGGTGTTTCGATGCCAAGCTTCTGACCATAATCGATAACTTTTTCGGCAAATAAAGCGACTTCTGTTTTTCTGCCAGCTTCGATATCCTGCAACATTGATGTCTTTCCTGTTCCGCCAACTTTGCTTAATACATTGGCAAAAAAATAATCCACGTCTTTTTCTGTTAGGTCAATCTCCTTAGCCTGAGCAAGCTGAATTACTTCCTTCATCGCACTTTTTGCTAGTTCTCTTGCTGGTCCTTCTTTTTGAAAGAAGGCATATGGAGCTCTCGTTACAGCGGAAGCTTGATTCATGCCTACGTTAATCATGAACTTATTCCATAGTGCTCGTTCCATATCTTCTGGTACATCAACTGGTATGCTTGCTCTTTCTAAGCATTCTCTGACCTCTTTTACGCAATCCGTCAGCTCTATATTTACTCTTTCCCCAAAAGTGATAATCCCAGGAGTACTGTAATAGATTCGATTGCCTTCTCTTGTTGAGTCAATACCATTGCAGATGGAATAGAGAATTTTTTCTTCCCCATAGCTTTGTGCTATTTCTTCCTCGCTTGTAATCCCATTTAATAAGGAAAGAATTACTGTTTTCCCTCCTACAAATGGACGAATTAGGGAGATTGCTTCTTGAAGCTGTCCATATTTTACTGCAAGAATAATCAGTTCAAAGGCTTCTGATTGTGTTTCATGATTGATGTACTGAAAGGAGGTTTCCTCCCCGTTTATATAGTACTTTTCTTTTTCGTATTTTGTTTTTCTATGCTCATCGACAATAATTTGTACTTCTAATCCTTCTACTTCCTGAAGCATTTTGCCGTATACTGCACCAATTGCTCCAAGTCCTACGATACCGATTTTTTTGATGGTCACTTTTCTTTCCTTCTTTCTACAATTATTCATAATCTTTTAAATTATTCTAACATATATTTCTAGTAAAAATACTTCCTTCTCATCAACGAAAAGGAAGTATCTTCTATCCTATCTTATCTTTACCTGCTTCAATCGCTTTGTTAATGGCTTTGCGAATGATTATTTTTTCTTCTACTTGTTTATATTCCCTTAGTACATCAAGTACTATTTTCCTTGCAATTACTTGATTTCTCGTAATCGGGTAAACCAATGAGTACAGATAGGCTACTTGTTTCTTATTCATTTTTAGCTTCGCTGTTCATTTAGAGGTAGCGCTAAGGTAACTTTAAATAAGTCTCCATCTGTCTCTATTGTCATCATTCCCTCATGAAGGTCGATAATCGATTTTGCAATCGCAAGTCCAAGTCCGGATCCTTCCGTATGTCTAGAGGTATCCCCTCGTTTAAAGCGCTCAAATAATTCATCCATATTGTCATCTAGTTCATACTTAGAAATATTTTTAAATTGAAGAATCGCTTGCCCTTTTTCTTGTTTAATCGAAAGGTAGACACGAGAATGCTCCAAGGAATACTTCAAAATATTTCCTATTAAATTATCAAATACTCTCCATAGTTTTTGCCCATCTACTACTGCATTAATCGACGGCTCTTGATTGGTTACACGAAAATCAAGAGTAGAGGATTTGATTGTTTCATCATATTCTCCTAATGCTTGCTGTAAAAGCTGCACTAAATCTACCTTTTCCTTCTTCAATTCCACATTGCCGCTAACCATTTTCGAAACTTCAAATAAATCATCAATCAATACTTTCAACCGCTGTGATTTACGGTCAATAATGGCCAGATAACCATCTTTTTCTTCCTCTGATAGATGTTTATTTTTCAATAATTCCGTATAGTTAATGATGGATGTTAAAGGTGTTCGTAGATCGTGACTGACATTCGTAATTAATTCGGTTTTTAGGCGTTCGCTTTTTTCCTGGGCTGTCTTTGAAACAATTACCCCAGATGTTAACGTATTAATATGATCCGCAAATGCTGTTAATTCTTTCGCCCCTTGGATTGATATTTCTTGATGTAAGTCCCCATTTATTACCGCATTCGTTTGTGCAAGCAGCTTACTAAAAGCCTTTATATTTCTCACCACAAAAATAATAACTGGAATTCCAATGATAAGGGCAGCTACTAAATAGAATGGGATAAGAATTTGCAATACCAGACTTATTGGTAAAAATAGACCTAACATAAAAATCACTAGCAAGCTACCAATCGCTTTTTTGGTAAAATCTCTACTGGATAGAAGCTGTGAAATAGCTGTTTTCATCTTATTTAAACTTATACTTATAAAAGTATTTTTCCACTTTATTTTCTCTTTAAATAGTAGATAGCCTTGAATGAGAGATAGTGTTACAAATACCCATGCTAAAAGAAGAAAGGCAAGAATATCACCCCAATTCCCTCCTAATTCATTCACCTCCATGGATAGTTGGTCCCCGATTCCCCATAGTCCAATAACAGCTATAATAGTACTTATCACCAATAGCATATATCGGATATCAATTGGAACCTTTCGATAAGAAGGATAGTCCCATTGCGCAAAGCTGATTTTCCTTTTTACAAGCATGAAAATACATACTACTAAACTGATAATGCTCAATGAGCTTCCAAAAATCATTTTCTTTTGATAAGCATAATACTTATTCTCTTCCTCTATCAGCAAACTACCATTACTTAATTTTTTTGGAACAGCAACGACTCCTTCATAATTACCAATCTCTTTTTTTAACTGATTTACGATAGTAGGCGTATTTTCATCTTCCCATGACCACATTGTAAATCCATTATCCCTGTAGATTATTGATTGTCCTGGCAAATTTAACTTCTCTGTTTCCGCAGTAAAATAGTAGTTGCCGAAGAAATTTGCATTTTCCTTGTTAATTATCTTATCTACTGTTTCTTCTGGAGAAAGAGTCATATTAGTTACAACTGCTTCCGTTTTACTATTTTTTAAATAATAATAGAATGATTGAGCCCATTGCTCAAATTCATATTTTGTATTTTCCAAATCTCGATAATATCGATCTACCTCTAATTGCTTTTCTTCTTTTATTTTTTCTTGGACATATTCATCATTTGGCAATAGCTCTGTGATTTCCTTTATATCTCGATCTCTTTCTTCTGTTAAAAGCTCCTCTGCTGCATCATCGCCATTTTCGATTGCTAGGGCTATATCTTCTTCATATTGCTCATTAATTAATTGCATTTGTTCATTTAGACTTGCGTATGAATCACGATATTCAGCGATTTCTTCTTTCGTGACGCTGATGTTCTTTTTCGCTTCTTCTATTGGCACCTGATATAACTGATAATCACTTAATAGTTCTGTAAAATACATTCGTTTGTCTTCAAACTTGGTGGAGTCATAATAATTTGTATGTATATATTGCGTTAGCCATATTTTTAGCGGCGCTAGCCCACTAAGCCCTATCGTAACCAACAATGTCCAAACAATAAAAACTACAATAAAAACCCCTCTACTTCTCCATTTTGTAGCCAATGCCCCACACCACCTTTAAAAAACGCGGATTTTTTGGATCCACTTCGATTTTCTCGCGTATTTTTCGAATATGTACCGCGACTGTATTTTCGGCATTGTATCCAGGTTCCTTCCATACACTTTCATAAATCTCCGCAATGGAAAACACTCTGCCTGCATTTTTCATCAATAAAACAACGATTTTATATTCAATTGGCGTTAGCTTTACACTTTCTCCATTTACCGCTACTTCTTTTGCCTCCTGGTCTAATGTTAATCCATGCAGGTCTATTTTTTTCTTCACACCATCAAAGGTTCCAAGTGTCACATATCTTCGTAATTGCGATTTCACTCTTGCGACTAGTTCCATTGGATTGAATGGTTTTGTGATATAATCATCAGCGCCTATTTGCAAGCCTAAGATTTTATCCGTATCTTCACTTTTTGCCGTCAGCATAATTATCGGGATATTTTTTTGTTCACGAATTTTATAAGTAGCAGAAATCCCATCTAAATTCGGCATCATAATATCCATTAGAATTAAATGAACAGTTTGTTCCATTAAAATATCCAATGCCTCTAGGCCATCACTTGCTTTTAAAACGGTAATCCCTTCGTTTTTAAGATATATTTCAATGGCATCTCTAATTTCTTTCTCATCATCCACTACTAGCACACTTACTTTCTCCAACAACAACCACCTGCTTTCTCTCTCTTCGCTGTCTCTATCATAGGCAAAAAATCTTAATATCTGCTAAGCAAATTTCTTAAGATTTTCTTAATATTCTACTAGGATATTCCATTCTCTCATTCTATCAGAGGAATAGTTTTGTTCACACCACTATTTCGTTATGATTATTGCTGCTACTAGACGATAAAAAGTGGTTTTCATCCTCCATTGATGAAAACCACTTTTTTTATTGCTTTGCCTTTATTTGCTCCCGAATCTTTTCAAGCTCCTCAAGGGACAATTCCCCTAATGACTCTTTTATTTCTTCTTCCATGCGCTTGCGGTTTTTCTCTCGGTATAGATTCCACCAGTCACGAAGTCCTTCTGTTTGATCCAATATGTAATCAATATCGATTTCTTCTACCTCATCATCCGAAATATACTCCAACACTGCTGCTAGCATGCGGTTTAATTTTTCTACTTCTCCCTCTTTCTTTTTCGTATTCGTCGGTTCCTTTTCTACTTCTTCGCTAATCTCTTCGTCTTTGCGAGGCATTTTTTTCTCCTCCCTATATTCCTGTTTTTTTTCTAGTATTCCCGTAAGAAAAAAGCACTATTCTTTCAATAGAGGAGAAAGACAACACTATAGCGAATAAATTAATATGATTTTGCGTTTAAGGAGTGTGGGAAATGAAAGCACGTCATGAAGTGTTATTTAAACAATTGGAAACCTATCGGAAGGAACTTTTAGGGACTGTTGAAAAGGTGACAGACGAGCAAGCGGAAATCATCCCAGATGGATTTAATAATAATATCCGCTGGAATCTCGGTCATCTTTATCTCGATCAGTTTTTATGGATCGAGGCATTAACAAAAGTAGCCTCTCCTACTTCGAAGCAATTTAATCAATGGTTTGGTTTCGGTACAACACCAGCTAACTTTGTAGAAGAAACGCCATCCTTTAAGGAATTAAAAGAGCTTTTAAAAGCTCAACCACAAGAAATATTAGAGAAATATCGCAATGAGCTTGAAAAAGAATATCCCCCAATCGATATGGGCATGCACACAATCGAACAAGTATTAATTCGAACGATTTTTCATGAAGGCATGCATTTACAGGCGATAAATGATTTGAAAAGGTTTATTTAGAGATATTTGGGAAGAAAAAATGGCCCTATGAAATCGTTAAGCGAAATTATGTTTACCATATTCTCATTAGAAATAATCGGTAAAAGTTTTATTATCTAAAGCAACGAAGGATTCGGATCCTACAAAAAATCAAAACCACTGAACAAACAATTTCAGTGGTTATTATCTGTATCTATAAAAAAATGACTACATTATCTCGTTTTGGTGTCTTTAACACTATAAAAGCTATTCACTTTCCCCTTTTACTCGTCTATTTTCCTCTTGTTTTAACCAATATCTAATACCCTTTCCAGCCAATGGTTCATCCTTATATCTTGGTATTAGGTGAAGATGACAATGAAAAATCTCTTGGTTAGAAACTTTTCCTACATTCCATCCTATTGTATAGCCATCAGGAGAATGGTAATTATCTATAAACTTTTTTGCCTCATGTACTAGCTCATATGTATCGTTCCACTCTTCTTGTGTTAATTCAAAGACGTCCTTGTGATGTTTTTTAGGAATTATTAAACCGCTACCCTCTAAGATACCTTGATGTTTGTTATGTTGCAAAAAATAACATGTTTCATTCTCCAGGACAATATTTTGGTCCCTATCTTTATGTGGATTACATAAAGGACAATCTAAATCATAAGCCATTTTTCCTTCTCCTATAACTATCTCTTTATTCATCCGCCACATCACCAAAAAATATCAAATTCCCCCCTAAGCATCACAATCAATGCTTATCTTTGCCTGCAATTTTCTCAATCAAAGCTGGCAACCAATCATCCAGATTAGTGAACACAAAGCCCGCTTTTCCTGCCTTTTCCGTATTCATATACCATGTGGCAGGAATGGCAAATGGGGAGGTGTTTTCTTCGTCCCCTTTTAACGTTATTTTCGCAGCATGCCCTGTAACCTTTTCAATCATACGGATTAATTCTCCCATTGAAATTTTCCCATCTGCGGTTGCATTAAATGGTCCTTCCACGTCTGAAAAACCTGCCCATTTTAGAAACATAGCAGCTTCTGTGGCAAGAATAAAGGACATTTCTGCATCCATATTAACAAAGCCAATCGTTTTTCCTTGCTGAATCCGCTCCACATGAAAATGCAAACGACCTGTGTAATCATCTTCCCCTAACACGATAGGGAACCTTACTGCCACAACTGGAAATGTTGCATACTGAAAGAAAACGGCTTCTGCTTGTCGCTTTCCTTCGTTATATGTAAATGCCTCTTTATCTCCCCATGCTATCGGATAATGATACGGATCAAAGTCTTCTTCTCTCTTTTCCATTCCATCTGCAGCATACGTCGATAAGGAAGAAGTAAACACAAGCTTGCCAATGTTCCCGTTAAAAATCTCACAAAAATCTCTTGCTTCATTTGATGTATAGCAAATATTATCATAAACAATATCAAATTTTCGACAGTCAAAATGATTAATAAGTTGTTCCTTCATAGATCGATCACCGATGATATGCTCTACTTGATCGCCAAATGAATGACTTGTTGTCCCACGGGTCATAATCGTAACCTGATGCCCCTCTTCCAATAACATTTCCACAAGCTTTTTTCCGAAAAAACGAGTTCCACCAAGTACTAATATTTTTTTCATTCTTTTTATCCCCTACTCTTTGATTTTACTTTAGAAATTCCATAAAGAGGAGCTATTTCCTCCTTTTTAATCCATTATATTATTTCCAAAAAACTACATTATTTTGCAATAAAATATTCTGCATTCAAAATTTGTTCTTTCTAAATCCCAGATGTAACGCCCTGAACAATTTGGCACCCATTATTCCACATTTCTGCGTGTCGTAATTTCGCTAAGTGAAATATTCTTTCCAGCTTTGTTCCTTTGTAATCGTTAATTCCCCCTGTTCAAACACCCTATCTTCTTCCTCTGAAATCGCACAAAAGCCGTTATTTAACACACAATGCCATGCTTCAAAATCAGAAAGGAGCACTTTTTTATCAGGTATTTATACTGTTAAACATACAATTTTTGTACCTTTCTGAAAGAGACTTTCATGCTTTAAATTCGGTTTTTTCATCCAAAGCCAAACTGGAAACAAACCATTATTATTCAGCCTCTTATCCATTTGTTTGATCATCCATTGATAAGAATGGAGGAAATCTTTATCCACAAACTTCTCATCCCCAATGAAGTAGCCGATTTGATTTAAGATTTTTACCACTTCGGTTGCTTGGTTGGTGAAGTATATAGGCATCAATCAAGCTCCTTATCTTTTATTTCGCTATTTCAGAAAAATCATCGTTATGGTAATATTAAACAAAAAAGGAAAGGAAATTCTATGAAACAGAATTACTATAGCGTTGGATCTTTTACTATTTTTTTCGTATCTTCTGTGGCTTACATCCTTGCGTTTTTTATGAGTCTCCCTTTTCCCAATACTCTCTCTATAATACTCCTTTGGCTTTTTCCTATTATTGGGATAATCTTCGGTTGCTTAGGAAAAAAAGGATTCTTCAAAATTTGCGGCCTTATCGGTAATGTCCTTCTTTTTATATTAATGGTTGTAATCCCTTTCGTTACCTCATTTTTTTGGAATCAACCTTGATTTCATTTAATGATCTTATAAATATTGACAGGGGGTATTTATTTGCAACAAAAACAATCACTTCTATTAATCATACTTATTAATATCGTCATTTTTTGTTTACATCAGTATTTATTCTTTTATGTTAAAGTTTCCGATTTCCTTTTGCAGCTTTTATATTTTCTTATCACTTTTTTGCCTTTAAATGTATGGTTTTGGCGCAGTAAATTTAAGATAAATTTTTATCATCACTGGGTATGTATTTATATAGGACTCCTATGCTCCACTTTCTTTTTCTTTCTGTTTAAAACTTCGACAACAGATACAGCAGATTTTTTATCTATAGGCGAATTCTACTTTGATTTATTTTTAACTATATTGGTTTTTTCGTTTGGAGAGATGGTAATATTAATTTGTTTGAACGGGGTTACTTATATTTTTAGAAGATTAGTAGGCTACCACTGAAACGCTTTCATCTTCACCTCTTTATCAAAAGCAGCTATAATAAGCGTCTGAAATCTTTATTCAAACAGGGTTTCTTCCATTTAACAATAAATAAAGGTATTTAAATGTCCTCTCAGCAAGGACATTTAAATACCTTTTGTCTTTTTATGGTGCCAGCGTATAATGGTAAATAAGTCAAATGGAAATTTCTTAGAAAAAAGACAAACTTTAAGAAAAGTCCCCTATTTCCATTTTTAGGAAGAATCAACCATCACAGAGTATTATTATAGGGCTCCTCTAGAGCGTGAAAGGACCTTGCGTTTCATCCTACAGGGATACCGCCTAGCGAATATAAACTTCGATTTTCACGTATTATTCGTATTTGCAGGACAAGATCCATAACGCTGGCACACGAGGTCTAAAGCCTCAGGCACGAAATACAATGTGATCTAACGTCCTAGAGGAGCCCCATTTTAGCTCAAACAATAATAAATTTATAAAAGGTTAAATAATGGTACGATAAACTTCTAAATTAAGCTGATAGGCAAGTATTTGACAAGACGTGGACTTCATAAAACCGTTTTGTGTTAGCGACTCTAAGCTTCTTACTTATTTCATCTACTAGAACATAGTTCTCTTGATCCGTATGGTATAAGGTATGGTTTCGAATCATGGAAAAGGCTAGGCGAATCATTCGGTTTCCTAAGGCTATATAGGCCTGACCCGTGAGTTTTCCACGCTCCTTAAAGGCTTTATATCTTTGTTTCATTTCGGGATTATTTACAGCTAGGGATTTACCTACCTGGTAGGTGATATTTCGGAATGTTCTTCTTCCTTGTTTAGAAATACAGAAATAAGATGGTCTTTTCCCTCCCGATTGCTTCACAATAGGATTGGTCCCTGCCAATTTAATTAATTGCCCCGCATGTTCGAAATCGGAGATATCGCCCATTTCAGCGTATAATTCAGCTCCAGTAACCACTCCTATCCCAGGAACACTTAGAATAACTGCTCCCTCCATACCAACAAACAAATCTTCAATTTTACGTTCTAATTCACCAATTTGGTTATTCAATAATTCAAAACGATCCAATTTTTGAGTTAGGAGAAAAATGTCCCCCTCTAAAGATGCTTTGGGTTGAGATATCGAATTTTCCGCATAGTTTAATAGAATCTGAATGGTGTTGTCTCTTATTTTTAAGTTTTCACGAATGGAAAGATCACGTAATCCCTTTTCCCCAAGCTTTAAAATATCGCTTGGATGGGGATAATGCCTCATGAGGTAGAGAGGTGCTTTTCCAAACAAATTACTAAATGGTTCCACTTTTTCACGCTTTCCTTTTACCCAGACGGATTTCCCCTGAAATTCCCTAAAAATATGGTCTAAATGCATACGAATCAAGTTTTGAGTAGCTGTTCGTTCCCCCACTAATTCGCGTCGGGCACGTGTAAGTTTCTGTAGGCTTAGCACATCACCAGAAGCTAACTCGTTGGATGTCCCCCGGCCATGAATCATGGATTGAACAATGGCCATTAGATCTAAATTATCCGTCTTAGACCAATTTAATAGGGTTTGTCTTTCCTGGGCAGTAGTAGCTGCATTCAAAGTTCGAACATGATAGCCAAGCGAATGACTTTTTCTAACAAGATCCTCGTAATAATGCCCTGTCGTTTCAATCCCCACTACTACTTCTTTCAGTCTGTTTTTATTCTTTTCCGACTCAATGATTCTCTTTAAATAGTCGAAACCAGTCATAGAAGCATCAAACTCGAAAGGTTTGACTAAAATGTCCCCATAAAACGTACAAATCAATGCTTTTTGTGTAAACTTTGCCGCATCAATCGCCACTAACATTAAATTTTCTGTCCCTGTCTCTCTCAAGAACTCTGCCCATCGACTTCCTTTTTTACCTTGAATGTGGTTAAATATTGAATATGCCATCGTTTTCATCTCCTTGGTAAGGGTAGTAAGATTGGAAGTTCTGTGATAGGTACTTCCATTTTACAATGAAAACGGTGGCTTTTTTCTAATTATTTGACCTATTTACTATACTAGGCACCCCTAATTGGCACTCTTAATGATTCTTTGCTTAAACCCTTTTGTAAGTGGCACTACGATAATGCCGGCAATGACTAATTGCATTATATTACCTGGGACGGAGCCGAATGGCAGGATCCAGTTTCCATAAAGAATTACTTCTGTAAAATAGTAGCCGACAACTTTAATGATCATGGCAACAACAACTGCCAGTACGTATACAAGAGATTTTTTTCCAGGCAGCTTTTCCACAATAAGTCCAGCTATATACCCCATAGTACCAACGATAACAAATGTGAACGGAGCCCATAATGTCCATCCTGACATTATATCAAATAAAGCCATTCCAAAAGCTCCTACAATCGCACCTGACTTCTTGCCAAAAATAAACGCAGCAATCAAAAAAGGAACGTTACCCAAATGGATTAGTCCCCCATTTCCCATTAATGGCAGCCTAATGTTGATAAACATTGTAGCAAGAAACGTTAAAGTAATAAATAGAGCATTGAGAACCAGCATTCTCGTTTTGTTTTGTTCAGTCGTAAACATGCAAATCATCCTCTTCTTTCAAGTGTTAGTTTTTCAGTTTAAAAAAAAGAATCTCCTCTTCTTCCATGATTACTAGTATAATAAAAACTGACAATATAAAAAGTGTCAATTTTTATAAAAATAACATGGTCAGAGAGGAGGGGTCTCGAATGGATATGCTTATGTTTGAATTGAATAAAAACACAACAAAACCCTTGTATGAGCAGCTTTATATAGGTATCAAAACCGCTATTTTGAGCCAGCAAATTGAAGTTGGAACACAATTACCCTCCAAAAAAAAATTGGCTGATTTTTTAAATATCAGCCAAACAACGGTTGAAGTGGCATATGCTCAGCTCGTTGCAGAGGGATTTATTGTATCAAAGCCGCGGATTGGTTTTTTTGTAGAGGATATAAATGAATTACCTTATATTGAGACAGAACATGTTGAGTTGCCTATGGAGGAAACGGAGAAAAAAACAATCCAATTTGACTTTCACCCTGGAAAAATCGATACAGACTCCTTTCCTTTTTCACAGTGGAGAAAGTATGCAAAAAATTTATATGATACCCCGTCGAAGGAATTGCTACAAATTGGAGAACCCCAAGGGGAATACACTTTACGGACGGAAATAGCCAAATACCTATATCAATCGCGTGGGATTGTATGTAAGCCGGAGCAAATTGTGATTGGTTCAGGAACAGAACAACTCTTTCCTATGATTTTAAGGTTGCTAGATCATGATTCAAACATAGCCCTTGAAAATCCTGGCTATTCAGCAAGCCCCAGGATTCAACTAAAAAATAAAGCGATCCCTATTCCAGTTGATGAAGACGGATTGATGGTGGAACACCTTGAAAAAACAAATGCGAATGTCGTCTACATTACGCCATCTCACCAATTTCCCACAGGTGCCGTTCTTTCTGCTACAAGAAGAACACAATTATTGCAGTGGGCAGCAAAAAGTAAAAATCGCTATATCATTGAAGACGATTACGACAGCGAATTTCGTTACACTGGTAAACCCATTCCCGCCTTACATGGGATGGACCAAAACGATAAGGTAATTTATCTAAGTACATTCACCAAGTCATTAATGCCATCATTGCGATTGGCCTATTTTCTTTTACCAACAACCTTGCTGAAAAAATATAAGGAAACATTCAGTTATTATTCAGCAACTGTCCCAAGATTCGACCAGCATATAGTAGCCAGCTTCATGAGAGACGGTTATTTTTCAAAACACTTAAACCGTATGCGGAAAATTTATCGGAAGAAACATGATAAACTGACTCATATTTTTAAAACTCATTATCCTGAAGTTATCATCACTGGAGATCAAGCCGGGATGCATATTTTAATTTCCCTTCCGCTACAAAAAAGTGAAAATGAGTTAAAAGCCATCGCAGCAAAAAGTCATATCTCCATTTATCCTTTAAGCGATTATCTGTTAAAACCAATCGAATATAAGCATCCAACATTCCTGTTAGGATTTGGAGGCATCCCATTAGAGAAAATCGAGGAAAGCATTCACCAATTAATGCAATGCTGGGAAATGGCAAAATAGTTAAGCTTGTACTAACTCCAGCTAGAATTTCTGTTTGGCTTTATACTATTGCGCAGTATTATGTAAGAAGTACGTGTTAATCCTTCTATTATTGAATAATAAAGAAAATGTACAACACTATAAGAAGGAATGTCATATAGGTAAATTTCTTTTTTAAACTATTCAACTTGTTCCTTATCGGTGGTAAATATCTTAATTTTATGCCTATATTTTTCAGAATCCAAAGCATTTTCTCCTTGAATAAATAAAATGACCCACCTTGGCGTGGTGGGTTCTGTTACTTTTAATCATGATATATATATGGATTGAGATATGTAAAGCATTGAATTTAGACACCAATAATGTATTCATTTTTAGTGCCGTTATTTTTCAGGACACTCTACTTGTTAACAGACCAATGATGCGGATATTCCTCAGTTGGTAATCATTAGCAACTGGTTCAGAAATAGGAATGTAAAGCTATTGCTATTCGATAAACACTTCCTTATCAACTCTTTATTGAGAAAGCACTACTTAATAAGAATTAGCTTGTTGTGACTATTTCAACCAACTCTTCAATAGTTCCCATACATTTTTGGACTTCCGATAAATGATAAAATGTACTAGTAGTATCTAGATTATTTACTTCATCATTTGGTGAATAGAGATATATTCTTTTTCCTTGTCCAAGAGCAATACCTAATTCGATATGACTTCCTTTACCAGCTGGTAATATCACGATTATAATATCAGCATCCATGACAGCATTTTTTTCATTTAGTCCTATTTCTCTTAAATCCTCAATTGTAGAGGCACTCTCATTTACCGTCCAATCATATGTATAGATGTATCCTTTATTTTGTAAATTCTTACTCACTAAGCGAACTATTTCAATGTTTTTAAAACTTGATGCAACGTAAAATCTTTTCAATTAATCTGACCCCTTTGTAAAGTTAAACTCCCCCGATAGCGACATAAGAGAAATGCACCTTTTCTTTATAAAAAATCACCATATAATTTAATAAATTTCAATATGGTGGACTTGAATTTTATGCCAAACAGCTTTCCAATTCTTCTTATTGATTCTTTCCTCATAAATAACAGCTCGTTCTTTCGTCTCTCTAAAATATGGTGTGGGCTTTAACTCTAAATTTAATACATCTTCTATACCGCAAGGAGCAGTAAGAATTAGTTTATTATTCTTGTCTACTTTCACTCCAAGAGCAGTTGCAGTCTCTGGAAATTTTGAAATAGCATCTTCTGAAGATATATAAGGTGGGATATCATTGAGAACGTGCATTCTTGCTTCATTCTTAACAGACCAAGGTATATCAGGTAGAATTACTCTCAATTCAGCTTCTAAATTTTTTTCGGTCCTCTCGTCAATATTTTTTTCGTCAAAATATATAACATCCACATCTGGTATATTAGTTCTTATTTCAAAACCATGCATTGTGTCCCAAACTTTAGAGCGTGCAAGCCCTGCCCTAACTATGATTTTCATAACCCATCCACAACAATCCAATATATCTTCAATATTTTCATTTCCATCGAGGTCTTCTTTTGCTTGATGAACTTGATTCTTTAGGTTCATTAGATGTTCGTTACCAAGTGTTGTATCTGCCTTATAATTAGGTAAATGGCCGCTTAAATCTTCTCCAAATACACAAATACTATGCGTTTTAATCATAAAAGGTATTATAGAAAATTTATTTGTTTCTAAAACATCTTTTATGTAATAGAAACTAAGTTCCACTCCATTTACTATGATGTATTTTTTGTTTAATTCTTGTTCAACCTTGTCTATCCATTTTAAGTCTATATCATTGATTTCTTTATTCGTAATGGCAAATGTATCTAAATCTGAAACACTATCTATACCTAATCCACGAGAAATGGATCCTCTAATATATATACTATGTAGGTCTTCTCCTAAGTGAGTTTTGCATTTTTCTACTATCTTTTCAATCACCTTGTAAAATTCAGGTTTAATTTTGTTTAGACTTGAATCATTTATTATAAATCCTTTAATATCCGTCGGACAAAAACGTCCAATATTTTTAATTTGCGTTAACCTATCTCTCCTTTTATTTGTTCCTGTTCACCTGCGCTGGAATGGAACGAGGGTTGAAGAATAGCCCCCGTTAGCTGAACAAGTAACTAGCTCACCACTTTATTCAAGTGTTATACCTAAGCAAAATAAAATGATTGCTTGTTGAACATATATTAAATTCTTTTTAAATTCGTATCCAACAAAATAATTTGAAGAGATAACATCACTACTTACTTCTTCATTTCTAAAAAAAGGTGGGCAGGGGTTTAACATTGCATGTTTATTAGCTAATTTCATCTTTTCTAAAGTAATTTGATACTGGTTTATGTATTTTTCTGTTCTTAATTCAGATGGCAACGAATCAGTTAAAACAATGTCGCTAAAAGATAAAACAGATTCAAGTTTAGTATGAAATTTATAATTCCGATTGTCTGACCCTAACTCAAAACCCCTGATACAAATTTGATTAAAATTAGGTCCATTACTTCTGCAATGTTCTTCCAAGACCTTGAAATATTACTTTTTGGTCCAACAAAGGTATAAACTAAATCTCTATAGTTTTCTTTTACTTCCCTAATTGAATACAAGTCAGATAAAATTTCACAAGGGTGATTTTCCGAAGTCATAGCATTTATTATAGGGACTGTTGAATACCTTGATAATTCCTGTATTTTAGAAAAATCAGAATGTCTGACAATCACCCCATCTGCCCAATTAGAGACGTATTGTATAACATCCTCTAATTCTTCTCTTTTATCTAAACTTTCTGGAGGAAAAAGCATTGCTTCCCCACCCAAGGCTTTTATTCCTTTTTCGAAAGTAATTCTTGTCCTTAAACTTGATTCCGGGAAGAATAATACAAATTGTCTTCCATTTAAAACATTGATATTACCTTGATTTTTTATCTTTGCAGCTAAATTGAATATATGATTTACTTTTTTTACAGACAAATCATTGATGCTTAATAAATTCAAAAAGTCAACTCCTTTGTTTTAAAGTAGACCGCCTAATCCTCTTCACTAAAATCATATCGCTTTACCAAAAATATCACCCTTTAAACACTCACCTGTTTGTTCATTTTTCTCAGGAGAGTGTAAGGATGCTTATACTATACGAAAATAGTAAGCTACATCGGTAACTCTGCCGAGTAAATTCGATTCAGGCAACACCGCTACCAAAGTAAATCCGAGTTTTTCAATTAACTTTTTTGACTCCATATTTTTATTATCTATAGTAGCAAATAGGCATTTAAGGTTTAATGTGCTTTTACAATGCTCAATGACCGCGGAAACCGCTTCATACGCAAAACCACATCCCCAATGCTCCCTCATGAAGCGATAACCAATTTCGCCAAGATACCTTCTGCTATTTCTGGAATCATTACATCACCGATGAATTCATCAGTATCTTTTAATGCGACAGTCCATTTTGTTTCATTACTGTTCCTAACCATTTCTAACATTGAGTGTTATCACGAGGGGGATTACTTCCAAGAAATTCTCTTACTTCATCATTGTTAAACATTTTAAGCATATTGGGAATGTCTTTTCCCTCTCTCGGACGTAAAATCAATCGTTCTGTTTGAATTTTCGGTGCTTCTTTTTTTGCCATGATTTATTCCAGCCTTTCGTACCTTATATAAATAATCTATCAATGTGTACGGTATTGAACTTCATCGTTTGTTATCTCCTTATGAAATTTATAATATAATTCGATACCGATTATTTGGATTCCTTCTTCAAGTAACCTGCCCCATTAGTACCTTATTAGATAAAAGGGCATTCATCCATCTTGGATTAATGCCCCCGTTACTTTAAGTATACTAATTCACAATCCAAATTATAATTTTAACATAAGTTGCCAATTCCTTAGTTATTTATCAGAGGAATTAGCTTAGTTATTAGGGCGTGTTTTGCTAATGAATTATTCAGTTGACACAAATTTATGTCATCTTGGTAAAATAAGTGCCAAATAAGTAGCCATTTCTCTTTCTTTTTGTAGATAAACATTGTTAAACCAACAAAAATTAGCAATCCATTTTATATGCTAATGGGATTGCTAAAAGGTTTGTTATTTTATGTTTTGTACTATTAAACCGAACCAGGTTAGTATGATGGCACGCTGCTCTGCTTATATTTATTCAGTATGAAGTAACAATTGATCTAAATCCATTATTTTAATTTTCTTTTTCGGTAACTGTTTAATCAATCCAAGTTCTTCTAGAGTAGTAAATTTACGGCTGATTGTTTCTGGTGTGGTACCAAGATACGAGGCTAAATCCTTTTTGGACATTGGTAAGGTAACCGTTGGACTATTGCCACTTCCCTTTTCAACATTTTCAGCTAAAAAGGATATAATGCGGGATTCTACATTTTCAATTGCTACTTGTGTGGTTTGTTTTTCAGAATCCTTCAAACGTATCGTTACTTCTGACAGTATTTTTAATGGGATCTGCGGATATTCCACCAAATACTTCAGTAAATCCTCTCGTTTAATTAAACAAATGGATGTATTTTGTAGTGCTTCCGCATAATTTTCATGAACACTTCCAGGTTGGAAAATGGCCACTTCACCTGTAAAATCACCTGGATTTAAAATGCGAACAAGTTGTTCTTTTCCGGAATCCGATAAGCGGTAAATCCGAGCCTTACCTGAATTGATAATATATAAGGTGTCATCTTCCTCACCTGCACGGAATAACATTTCCCCTTTTTGTAGATGAAGTGTCTTGGCAGATTCCGCAATCAAATCCATTTGTGAGTCTTCCAGATGGTTGAAAATGGGAACGATACGAATACATTCTGTATGTCCATGTTGGTGATGACAACATTGATTTTGTTCCAAAATAACCTCTCCTTTTTATAAAAAGCCCAAGAGGGCATCTTAGGCTTCCATTCTATTTACTCGATTAAGCAGGTTTTACCTTTGATTTGACAACAGGATATCCTAAGTCTTCAATTGATTTTTCGATATCGTTAATAGCGACTGCATCTGAATCAAAGTCTACTTTTACTTTACTTGCATTGAATAATACTTTCAAGCTACCTTGATGAACACCGTTTATTCCTTTCACCGCATTTTCAATCTTTTGCATACAAGATGGGCAAGATAAGGTTTCTATTTGAATGGTTGCTTTTTGCATAAATCATTTCCCCTTTCTTATTTTAACGATCGTAAACCAAGTTCATTCTTTTGGTTTTGATTTATTTTAAGCCTGATAGGCATTATCTACTTCTGATAACATTTCGTAGGTGCCTGCATATGTTTCACAAACATCTCCAGGAATGGTGTAGTTGTCTGTGATTTTTCGTAATTGAGCAAATTCAGCATCTAAGTCAGGTTTGTTCGTACCTGCGTCCTTTATCTTTTTACTGATTTTATCGAATAGTTCACGTACTTCAAAGGCTTCTGGATGGTTCTTACCATGGGCCCGTGTAATCGCAGTAGTGTATAAATCCAGTTTTTCAAAATGGTTTGTTATTATTTCGTTAAATGTTTGTTCAGACATTATTATTTCCCTCTTTCTATAAATAATTTTTGTTATGTGTGTTTGTCTTAGGCAGATTTTACTTTTGATTTAACGACGGGGTATCCTAAGTCTTCAATTGCCTTTTTGATATCGTTAATGGTGATCGTTTCTGAATCAAAATCTACTTTTACTTTACTGGCATTGAATAATACTTTTAAGCTATCTTGATTAACCCCGTTTAATCCTTTCACCGCATTTTCAATCTTTTGCATACAAGATGGACAAGATAATGTTTCTAATTGAATAACTCCTTTTTGCATGAATTATTTCTCCTTTCATCTTATCTTTGATTTTTTTGTTTTCCCTCTTCTTTTTTACAATTTAAGTATAGTTCAGGTTCAACGAAATGAAATTGATGCAAATCAAGTTTTAAGAAAAAGTAGGGGCGTATTTTGTTCTTCCTACCTGAATACTTCCCCTTTATCATTCATCAAGACTGGTTTCTATTAAAATTATTCTCTCAAACGGTATCGAAGCAATCTCATACCATTCAAGATGACTACTAAGATACTTGCTTCATGAACCAACATCCCGATTGACATATTCATCCATTCACTAAATAGTAGGCTGGCAAGTAAGACTAATACCACACCAACTGCTATGGTAATGTTCTGTTTCATGTTTCTTGAAGTTGATTTTGCTAAGCCTAATGCGTGTGGTAAACGACTAAAGTCAGAATTCATTAAAACAACATCTGATGTTTCAATTGCAACATCTGTTCCACTTCCCATGGCGATTCCGATATCTGCTAAGGCTAGTGAAGGACTATCATTCACTCCGTCACCGACAAAGGCAATGATCCCGCCTTCTGCTTGCATTTTTTCGATATAAGCAGATTTTCCTTCCGGTAGCATATGACCATGTGCTTCTGTTAACCCAAGTTCTCGAGCAACTAAATCTACGGTTCCTTGGTTGTCCCCAGAAAGAACGACAAGGTTTTTGACCCCTAGTTTTTTCAGTTTTTGAAGATCTTTTTTAACACCTGGACGGATTTGATCCCGAATACCCATCAGAACGTTTAATTCTCCGTCGACCGCAGTTAACACAAGAGAATTCCCATTTTTCTCAAAGCGTTCGACGTCTTTTTTAGCTTTTTCGCTTAATTTCACATTTTCCTTTTCCATTAAAGCTACGTTACCAACGGCTATACGATGAACACCTATTTTTGCTACAATTCCGCCACCTTTAACGACTTCGGTTTCTTCAACAGTAGAGAAAGTTGTCTCGCCAATATCCTGTAGGACAGCTTTCGCTAGTGGGTGGTCCGATTCACGCTCCACACTTGCTAAATATCCTAGAACCTCTTCAGTATTTTTTCCGTAAAATTCTTTTTCGGCAACTTCAGGGTTTCCTACTGTCAATGTTCCTGTTTTATCAAAAACGATAGTATCTACTCTGCTAAAGTCATTGATAACTTCACTACCTTTTAGGAGGACACCATTACGTGCACCGTTTCCGATACCAGCAACGTTGGATACAGGTACCCCGATAACTAATGCACCTGGACATCCTAAAACAAGAATCGTGATAGCTAGTTCAATATCTTTTGAGAATAGCCAAACAATAAAACCAAGGACTAAAACAGCTGGTGTATAATATTTAGAGAATCGATCAATAAACCGCTCTGCTTCTGATTTGGAATCCTGTGCTTCTTCAACTAATTCGATAATTCTACCAAATGTTGTATCTTCCCCTACACGGTCAGATTGAATTTGAATCGTTCCATTTTCTAAGATTGTTCCCGCAAATACTTCAGAATCAACCTTTTTGCTTACTGGAACTGACTCTCCGGTAATACTTGCTTCATTGATGTGACCTTCACCTGTTAACACGGTTCCATCTACGGGGACTTTTGCACCCGTTTTGACTAATAAAATGTCACCTTCACCTACATCATCGACATCAACTTCTTCAAATTCTCCATTTTCCATTTGCTTTAAAGCACTTTCTGGTGCCAGCTCTGTTAATTCTTTAATGGCAGAACGTGTTTTGTTCAAGGTACGTTGCTCCAAGTAAGAACCAAATAAGAATAAGAAAGTAACGATGGCTGATTCCTCATAATTTTGAATCAATACTGCCCCAATTACTGCAATGGTAACTAAAACATCAATACTGACAACTTTTACTTTTAATGCCTGATAGGCTAGAATCGCAATTGGTGCTACACCAAGAATAGATGCAATGATGAGCGACCAATTGAAAATGGCCATGTTGTCTAAGGAAAATCGTCCGAAGAATGCAAGTGCAATCAAAATTGCACTGATCAGTGTAATGGAATTCTTTTTACTTAATATATATCTTTGCATGTTGATTCCCTCCAATTTCATTTTCATTTGTATTCCTTGTTGATGACTCTAGTATAGGATGTTTCTATGAAATAAAAATTGATTCAGATCAAGTTCTATTGTAAAAGTGAAAAATTATAAAAGAACAGCAAACTAAAACGCTCAGAAAATATTCTGAGCATCTTTATCTTAATATCTCAACTTTCGCAGAGTGATATCGGCAAATAAGCCTTGATATAATTAGGAAGGCCAGCGATCCACTGTTCAAGTTGACTTTGAATTATTTTTTTGATTTTCTTATTCGTTT
>NZ_JBQKKM010000024.1:0-75060 GCF_052116745.1 Niallia sp. Sow4_A1
CTTTCACTCTTTTACTTGCGACTTTTGCACTTTTGCTTGCGACTTCCACTCTTACTTGCGGCTTTCACTCTTTTACTTGCGATTTCCACTCTTTTACTTGCGGCTTTGGCACTTTTGCTTGCGACTTCCACTCTTACTTGCGACTTCGGCACTCTTACTTGCGGCTTTCACTCTTTTACTTGCGACTTCCACTCTTTTACTTGCGACTTCCACTCTTACTTGCGACTTTCACTCTTTTACTTGCGACTTCCACTCTTTTACTTGCGACTTCCACTCTTACTTGCGACTTTCACTCTTTTACTTGCGACTTTTGCACTTTTGCTTGCGACTTCCACTCTTTTACTTGCGGCTTTGGCACTTTTGCTTGCGACTTCCACTCTTACTTACGACTTCGGCACTCTTACTTGCGATTTCCACTCTTTTACTTGCGACTTTCACTCTTTTACTTGCGACTTCGGCACTCTTACTTGCGATTTCGGCACTCTTACTTGCGACTTCCACTCTTTTACTTGCGACTTTGGCACTCTTGCTTGCGGCTTTCACTCTTTTACTTGCGCCTTTTGCACTTTTGCTTGCGACTTCCACTCTTTTGCTTGCGACTTTCATACTCTTGCTTGCGACTTTGACACTCTTGCTTGCGGCTTTCACTCTTTTACTTGCGACTTCGGCACTCTTACTTGCGATTTCGGCACTCTTACTTGCGACTTCCACTCTTTTACTTGCGACTTTGGCACTCTTTCTTGCGACTTCCACTCTTTTACTTGCGGCTTTCATACTTGCTTGCGACTTTAGCACTTTTGCTTGCGACTTTCACTCTTTTACTTGCGGCTTTGGCACTTTTACTTGCGACTTCCACTCTTTTACTTGCGACTTTGGCACTCTTTCTTGCGACTTCCACTCTTTTACTTACGACTTCGGCACTCTTACTTGCGACTTCCACTCTTTTACTTGCGACTTTGGCACTCTTTCTTAAAACTTCCACTCTCTTCCTTACACCTCTCACCACTCTTTCTTAAAACTTCCCCACTCACCGCGAAACCCCAAGCTGCTTTCTCACCTCTTCCAAAGTTGGCAAGGTTCTGGCGCGCGCTTTTTCTGCTCCTTTTGCAAGAATGGCATCTATTTGCTCCGGGTTTGCCATTAATTCATTATATTTTTTGCGGGGTTCTTCTAAAAAGCGATTCATGACATAAAACAATTCCTTTTTGACTTCTCCCCATCCGACGCCATTTTCGTATCTTTTACGCATCTCTTCCGTTTCTTCCACGCTTGCAAACTCTTTATACAAAGTAAACAGAATAGACGTTTCTGTATCTTTTGGCGCTTCTGGAGGCAAGGAATCTGTCTTGATTTTATTGATAAGCTTCTGCAATTTTGTTGGCTCTTCAAAAAGCGGGATCGTATTATGATAGCTTTTGCTCATTTTTCGGCCATCTAACCCTGGTAAGATGCTCGTGTCATCATCCACAATATATTCTGGCAATACAAAGGTTTCCCCGTATTGATGATTAAAGCTTTCGGCAATATCTCGTGCAATTTCCACATGCTGAATTTGATCTTTGCCGACAGGCACCATATTTGCCTGGAATGCAAGAATATCAGCAGCCATTAAAATTGGGTACGTAAACAGCCCCATGTTTACACCATCATCTATATCTTTTCCTGCTAGTTTATTACTGTCGACAATTCCTTTATAAGCATGGGCCCGGTTCATCAGCCCTTTTGGAGTAAAACAAGCTAAAATCCAGTTCAACTCAAAGATTTCGGGAACATTGGATTGGCGATAAAAAATCACTTTTTTCGGATCTAATCCAAGCGCTAACCATGTTGCCGCAACTCCATATGTCAATGTTCGAAATGTTTCTCGATCATGAATTTTCGTTAATCCATGATAATCTGCGATAAAATAAGCCGCCTGATCCTCGTCATTTTCCGCTAGCTTTAAAGCTGGCTTAATGGCACCTATATAATTACCTAAATGAATCTGGCCCGTTGGCTTAATTCCAGTTAAGACGATGTTTTTCATTTTCTGATCCTCCTCTTATATTTTTAAAGCAACACAAAAAGGGCTACCCATCCTGTAAATAAGGACGAGTAACCCGTGGTGCCACCTTTATTCGTTTATAAAAATAAACGCACTTATCCGTACAGAAACAAAGCCGTTTCTTATACTTTGTCTTTTTTAACGGTAAGACATTCCGCGCAGCCTACTATTTGTTCAGCTTTGTAGCTCCGAAGCCCATTCAGCAATCAATCCGTACTGATTCGCACCAACCATCAGCTCTCTTTACACATTTCCATTGCTTACTCTTCTTCCTCATCGCTCTTTTATATTAGCTATATAGTAAATTATATGGGAAAAAAGGTCAAGAGTATTTCACTCTTGTTAAATGATTTTATGGATTGCCAATTCCAGATGGCACGAAGCGGAGCCAATGGCTTAAAAACGTACAAAAAATCACTTTTTTTTACTTGATATGGGAACAAAATTTTTTCAAAGGAATATAAAATTGCCTCTTGAATTTCCGAATTGTATCTGTTAGTATCTTTATAAAGTTAGTACTAACTTGATAAATTTGTTTATAATGTCTTTATATATATGCTTTGATTGGAATCAGTAGTGCCTATTTCCCTGTTATTAGAGAGTCAATGGTTGGTGTAAATTGACACAAAAATAGACGCGAATTACCTCCAGGAGCATTCTTTGTGAAAGAATTTTATTCCATTAGCGAAGAACGGATGAGCCGTTACCCATAATGAGTGGAGGAATAGTCAATATTCTTCAATTAGGGTGGTACCACGTGCATAAAAGCAACCACGTCCCTTTTTTTTAGGGGCGTGGTTTTTTGTTTTTTTTATCATTAATTTAACGAAAGGAGTAAGAAAGATGAGTCCATTTATTGAACAGTTAACAGTTGACCAGAAAAAAGAAATGCAGAGGCAACTAGATGTCTATCGTCAAGGCGTGCAAGATATAATCCCAACAGAAGAACTCGCAGAAAAAATCGCTAAGTCCCTTGTCACAAATACACCTTTAAAGGTAAAGCTCGGTCTTGATCCGTCTGCACCAGATGTTCACCTTGGCCATACAGTTGTCCTGAATAAGCTCCGTCAATTTCAAGACAACGGGCATACGATTCAACTAATAATCGGTGATTTCACTGGAAAGATCGGCGACCCAACTGGCAAGTCATCCGTAAGAAAACAGCTAACAGATGAAGAAGTGAAGGAGAATGCGAAAACGTATTTTGAACAATTTGGCAAAGTATTGGACATGGAAAAGGTCGAACTTCATTATAACTCTAAATGGCTCTCTTCCCTTTCCTTCGAAGATGTCATTGGACTGGCCGGAAAAATAACGGTTGCTCGTTTACTAGAACGGGATGATTTTGAAGAGCGGTTAGCATATGGAAAATCGATTTCCTTGCATGAATTTTTTTACCCGTTAATGCAAGGCTATGATTCAGTGATGTTAGAGGCAGATATTGAGCTTGGCGGAACTGATCAGCATTTTAATATTCTTATGGGACGCCACTACCAAGAGAAGTTTGGGAAAGAAAAGCAGATTGCGATATTAATGCCCCTTCTAGAAGGGTTAGATGGTGTTGAAAAAATGTCGAAATCGAAGAAAAACTATATCGGCATCGATGAAAGCCCATCTGAAATGTATGGAAAATCAATGTCTATCCCTGATCCATTAATGAGCAAATACTTTGAGCTTATTACAGATATTGAGCTTGCTGAAATAACGCAAATCAAGAAGGATTTACATGCTGGTTCTCTTCATCCTAGAGACGCTAAAATGCTGTTGGCAAGAACGATTGTCCGGATGTACCATGGAGAAGAAGCCGCCGAAAAAGCAGAGCAGCAATTCATCACTATTTTTCAAAAAGGCTCCTTACCAGATGACATTCCGACCATCCATTGGACTGGAAAAAATCCTGAATCGCTCATCCAGCTTCTAGTTGACTTAAATCTATTAACTTCCAAAAGTGAAGCAAAGAGGATGATTCAAAATGGAGGAGTTCGGATTAATGGAGAAAAGGTTGAGGATACGGAACTTGAGGTCACAATCCCTAATGAAATAATTATCCAAGTTGGAAAAAGAAAATTTGTAAAGTTGCTTGGATAATATACAGAGGCTGGGACAAATCTAAATAACTAATCTTTAAAGACGAACAATCTCTAATTTGGCTCTTAAATATGCTACTTTTTCATATTAGTTATTTATGGTTTTAAATATATTCAAGTGTAAAAACTAAGTCGTTCCATTGCGCTACAGACGGTCGATGCGCCGGGGAGGAAGCTGGGCCTCCTCGGCACGCACCTGCGGGGTCTCAGCCTTTCCTCTATTTCCCGCAGGAGTCGACCGTCCTCCGCTCCATTTCACTTTATTTTTAAATCTTTTTCTAAAATATAAATACGAACGATTACACAAACTCACCGTATAATCGTTCGTATTTATTGTTAACTGAAATGTTTATGTCCCAGCCTCACTAATTACGAGCTTACTGTTTCGCCCCCATTTACATGGAGGACTTGCCCTGTTACAAAACGAGAATCATCGGAAGCTAAGTAGACAAACGTTGGAGCTAATTCAAATGGCTGTGCTGCTCTTTGCATTGGGTTATCAGTACCGAAAACGGCAACTTGGTCAGAAGAAAAGCTAGCTGGAATTAACGGTGTCCAAATTCGTCCTGGTGCTACTGCATTTACTCGTATTCCATCTTTAATAACGCTTCTCGCAAGGGCACGAGTGAAACCGACATTTGCTGCTTTTGTAGCAACATAATCAATTAACAGTGGTTCCCCTGCATATGCAACAACAGAAGCCGTATTAATAATGCTGCTTCCCGGCTTTAAATGAGGAAGTGCTGCTCTTGTTGTATAAAAGTGGGAGTAAATATTAACCTTGAATGTATTATCAAATTGTTCATCTGTGATATCCGTTAATTTCGCCTGTTGAAATTGAATACCGACATGGTTACAAAGAATATCCAACTTTCCAAACGTTCTTACCGTTTTCTCCACAATGTCAATGCATTGCTTCTTTTTCCGTAAATCTCCTGGCAATAAGAGACATTGCTGCCCTAATTCTTCGATTCTTCTTTTCGTACGATTTGCATCCTCGTGCTCATCTAAATAAGCAATCGCCACATCTGCCCCTTCTTTTGCAAAGGCAATCGCAGCAGCTGCACCAATTCCACTGTCTCCCCCTGTAATTAACGCCACTTTCCCTTTTAGCTTTCCACTTCCTATGTAGTGGTCATTTTCGATAATCGGTTTGGGAACCATATAGCTTTCTAACCCTGGCTGACGGAGCTGTCTATTCTCAGGAAAATTAATCGGAATTTCTTCATACTTTGTTACTTTTCCGTAATTCGGATAGAGCGGATATGGATTGGTTTGCTTATTTGCTTCAAAAAGTTCTTGGATTTCGGTAAGCTGGATATGCTTTTCCGATTGATGATTTCGTTTTTCTAATAATTCATAATATGCTTCCGGAACTTGATACATCGAATCTCTCGGATCATTCACATAAAAGGACATACAGACCCCTCCATTTATTAGTAGTAAATTATCCTATGTTACGCTGCTATTTTGGTGCCTAATTATTTACTATGCAAAAAAGGGAAAGCTCTCTTTTTAGGAAGTCTGAATACGTTAAAGGAAGGAGGGGTATTGAATGAGATATGAATTTAATCCAAAACTAAAATTATTGCTCATGAAACAATCAAAAGATACGGTTAACATGACGTATATCAATCATAAATGGCCGATGCCAAAAACAACGATGAGACCACCTTATTATAAAAAGCCGATTTATGAAATGCATTTTCCGAAGCTTTGAAGGTATCCAAACTTACTAATCAACCATTCTCCAATAAAAAAGATTGGGAATAATTTTTTATTGGAGAATGTTCGTTGACTGGAGTCTCTTGAAATGCAATCAAAACTTTTCATTCTATCTCAGATATTATCTTCTTTAATAAATCTACTGGTAAATCATAGCTTAAACGGCCATTAAGGGTATTATGTAATTCAATTGTCACCCCACTCGCTTCCTCTTTACTCTTTTTTATTCTTAAGACCATTCTAGGATCCTTATAAACTTCTACAGCATCTAATTTTTGATTGATTGTATGTTCCCCATATTTTTTCTCCAAGTCAGAAAACCTCCTCTTTTACTTCACTTATTTTGCGTTTAAAAGCAGCCCTCGTTTGCCCCCAAAAAATAAGCACAATGCCGATAACTTGGAAAATATCCGGACGATACGCTGTTAATACAATGTCCATAAAAATCGCAACTGCTGGATCGATAAACACGAGAACGGCAATAGATCCAGAAGATAGTTTCGGCAAGCTGCTGAAAAATAAATAATACACGAAGCCAGTATGGATAATTCCTGTTAATAAAATATAAAACCAGTTTTCCCCTGTTAGATGAAGAAAATAATCCCATTTTACAAAGGGAAGGAGCATAATGATGCCGACACTTGTTTGAATAATGGTTGTTATAACGGGGTTTAGCTTAGCAATTTTCTTCCCTGTCAATGTCGTTAACGCATAGAATAACGCAGCCCCAAAAGCCCATGGCAATCCAGCAGACATCAGCTCATCAATAGACAGATAATCCTGCATTCCCCCGACCAATAACGTTCCGATAAAGCAAATAATCACCGTTAGCATTAATTTAAACGTAATCCTTTCTCGATAAAGAAAGCTTCCTAATAAAACGACAAGTACTGGTGCCAAATGATAAATCGAAACGGCAACTGTTACAGACATATGTTCAAAGGAACGGAAGAAAAATACCCAGTTCACGACAAGAAATACGCCACAAAACACACTATAGCCAATCTCCTTTTTCTCTATCTCTTCCTTTTTTCTCTTTGAAAAAAGATAGACAATACTTAGCACCACACATGCACAAATACACCGAATAAAAACCAATTCAATAGATGGCAAATTCGCTTTCGCGGAAAAATAGCCAATCGAACCAAATATCGCCATCGATAATGCAAATTTCACTGTTGCGTTCATACTCTTCCCCCACTGCTGTTTTCACACTGCTAGTATTTTTTGCTTATTTCTCTATCATATAGAAAAGTGTAGTGTTAATAAATACGATAGCACGCTCTTTTTCCCTTATATAGTAAATTCTATTAAAAAGTAACAACAGTGATATGATCCTAAATCCTGATTTATTGTCCACCCCTCGCAACTCTCTAAAAACAAATAAAAACCCTATCCAAAGGAAAGGGTTAAATTCTTTTTGCGCCATAATATTTTGTTTTCCAATAGGAGTTGGATAGCTTGTCCACTTTTACTCCTGAAGAAGAGCTATGAATAAACTTATTACTTCCTATGTATATACCGACATGGGATGCACCTTTTTTATATGTTTCAAAGAAGATTAAATCTCCCTTTTTTAAGTTCGCTTTTTTTACTTTCTTCCCCTTTTTATACATACTCGCAGTTGTTCTTGGCAACGACTTGCCTACTTTTTTATAGCTATAGACAACAAAACCGGAGCAATCAAATCCTTTTGGAGTAGTTCCTCCATATTTATAAGGGGTACCAATATAGTTTTTTGCAACAGTAACAACTGACTTTTTTGAAGCAGCACTTGCTTCCTGTGTACTAAATACCCCACTAAAAAATAATCCAAATGAAAGGAGTGACAAAACAATAATCTTTTTCATCTAGTGACCTCATTTACGTAAAGATTAGTTTCCAAGGCTTCCTTCTATCAACCAATTTATCTTCTCATATTATTCAGATAATTAGGTTACATCTATATGCAAATTAGATTACAAGTCTATTACATTATTATATAAGAATAATATTCCTTCTGTTCCATAATATTCATCTTGCTTAGCTATTCTTATTTTACGAAGAAAAAGTCGTAACATGATATACTAGTAGAAAAATAGAGGGAGCGTGTAAACAGTGGATTTTATTGCTATCGATTTTGAAATAGCAAATGCTGATATGGCTAGTGCTTGTTCGATTGGATTAGCTTATGTGGAAAATAACGCCATTGTAAAGGAACAATATTTTTTAATAAAACCCCCAAGTCTATCATTCCATCCAAAGTTTATTGCCGTTCATGGGATAACAGAAAAAGATGTGGAAGATGCGAAAAGCTTTCCGAAAGTATGGGAAATGATAAAAGAGGACATTTCCAGCCATACAATCATCGCACATAATGCACAGTTTGATATGAGTGTACTCTATTGTTGTCTGGAAAAATATCAATTGGATAAGCCTGATTTTCCCTATATTTGCAGTATTCCTATTAGTAATCGGGCAACAAGAGGAGCAAAGATTGGGCAATCTTTAAAGGATCGCACCTCATACTTTGGCATCGCGATGGAAGAACATCACCATGCAGGTTCTGATGCTAGAGCATGTGCGGAGCTCGTGATTGCTTGTATTGAATCAAGAAAAAAGGATTCATTAACTAATTACTGTGCTTCTTATCCTACACTTCCCATTAAACTGTTTTCAGAATTAAAGCCACAAACTACTTTTGGAAGAGCAACAACTTTTGCAAAAAGAAAGCCTGTTAAACAATTCAATTCCGTTTCTATATCAGAAATTTCGCCTACAACTGACTCATTTGATGAAAATCATCCACTCTATCAAAAAAATCTAGTTTTTACTGGAGACTTGCATTCCCTTGATAGGAAAGACGCGATGCAACAAGTTGTAGACGTTGGTGGCGTCATTAAAAGTGGTGTAAGCAGCAAAACCGATTATTTGGTTGTAGGTGTACAGGATCAAAAACTTGTTGGCTCTGAAGGCATTAGTTCAAAAGAGAAAAAAGCCTATGATTTACAAGCAAAAGGAAAACCAATTGAAATTATTAACGAGCAACAATTTTTAGCGCTTTTGAAAAAAGAGCGAGTTAATCATTAAGGATATTTCGTGAAGTTTGTTGCTATGACCCGCAGCCTGAATACACTCTGCTTTCCATGGGGCGAGCGGTGAGCCTCCTCGGCACGCCTGCGGGGTCTCACCTTTCTCGCTAATCCCATAGGAGTCTACATGTATTCAGGCTGCTCAGTGTCACTAATTAAGTTATTTTTCCTATTGAAAAATAAACATCTTCTAAAAAACAGCCTCTTTACCTTTTCCTTCTAAGTTGAAAAGGCAGAAGCAAGAGAAAAAACAATGCAAGTGCTACTACTTCAAGAATCAACAAGTAATATGGATATGGCCCTAAATAATCTAATAAGGAGCTGTTTGCAGGCTTGTATGCTAAAAACATATAATTGCCCCCTGTTAAACGATTGACTATCCAGGTTAGCGCTGCACTGCTATTTAAAAAAAGAAAGGACAAAACTAGTCCTTTTTTTGTCGGTTTATACTGATGGACAAGCACAAAGTACAGACAAGTCCATATAATAAGAATGTGCGTGACAAAAAAGTGGAAATAGCGGAAATGGGGATAACCTAAAAATAATTCTGGCGTGAAGATTGCCATTGATGCGCCAATAATACCACTAAAATAAACTACTTGAAATACAAGCTCCCATTTAGTTAGCAGAAGCAATAAACAAAGGATTAAACTGATGGAACAAAGATGGAACGGCAGCATAAAAGCAACATCCCATAACCCATCCTTATACATCCAATAATGGTACATCGCCTCTAGACCGAATAATAATACGAAAAACACAGACCGAAATAAACTGCTTCGTATTCGGATGTAAGTTCGAAAAATAGTAAGCAAAACTCCCCCAATGAAAAGTATCCCTATCATAGCTAGATGAGATATAGAAAATAATTCAAAGGGGAAATCCTCATACAGATGCCCGTACCATCCATTCATTTAAGCAAATTCTCCTTTCTGGTATTTTCCAAAAAAGTATTTTTTCCAAATTATTTTTGCAAACTAGGTATAAAAGTTTAATAGTTTGGGAATATTATAGACAAATACTACTGATAAGAAAATCAATTTCAAAAGGAGAGGATTACAATGAAAATACAAACAAATTCTGCGGTGACTGACTTTATTGAGAAAGATAAATTTGAATTAGAATCCTACCTTGAATATTTATTTAGCATTGTTTCGGAAAAATAAATTGAAGAATACGTTAATTTATCCCTAATAATATGGGCATTTGACATTTCCCTTTTAAAGAGGAGATGTGTCAAATGCCCATTAACCTACGAAGATTAACAAAGGCCACACTGATTTGATAGCAAACACTTTTACGAAAATCATCGTATCCTCCAAACTTTCTTTGTATTCCGCTGTTTTTTCGTCCATGTAAGCTCCAAGCCTATATAAAGCCATCTCCCCACATTTTTGTAAATTTTATTCAAAAAGAGCTTAATATTTCCAATTTTATTTGATAGAATAGTATAAGCAATCTATAAAAGGTAGGAGCATCATAAAATGGCACTTTCCAGAATAAACGTCGAAAATGTTTGTGAATTATTGGACACAATCGATCTTTTAAAAATCAAATTGCTTAAATACGGGATTGAAAAAGGCTTAAATGATCCCAATACCATACGAATAAGCGAGCTGCTAGATACATATATTGTCATGTATCAAAAAAAGATAGCCCAAAAATAGATAAGTATGCATACACCTCGTTCAGACTCCTACTAAACCGATTCGATTCCACTCTCTAACTTAGCGAATGAGATTAATCATATCTTTTAAGGCTGCCGCCGCTGCTCCTTTAGGATGAGAGGCACCGCCCACACAGCAAATTGTTCCCATCTCCTCTGTTTCAAACAATATTCCTTTATTTGTCCCTTTTACATGAATCAATGGATTTTCAGGAGCAAGAATTTCTGGTTTGACCTGCAAAATAAGCCTGTCTCCTTGTTTTTTTGCTGCTGCAATAAGCTTCCACTCACACCCATTTATTTTTGCCCGCTGCATATCCGCTTTTGTAATCTTCTCAATTCCCTCTATTGCCATATCTTTTAATGTTAACTTCGTATGAAATAATCCATTTGCCAACAGTAAAATTTTGCAGGCACTATCAAGTCCTTTAATATCTAAATCAGGGTTCTTCTCTGCAATCCCCTTCTCTTGTGCTTGATGTAGTGCCTCTCCAAAGGTTATATTCCCCTCTGACATACTTGTTAAAATAAAATTGGATGTTCCATTCAGAATTCCTTTTATCGATAAAATATTGCTTCCAGCCAAGCTAAATTCACCGATGTCTAATGTTGGTAGTGCAGCTGCTGTTGCCCCACTATATTTAATTTGGCGTCCATTTGCAGTTGCTCTCTCTAGTAATTCTGGCAAGGAATGGACAAGTGCTCCTTTGCTCACAGAAACAATATCCATCTTTGCCTCAAGGGCTTGTTTCATGTAAGAAAGGGCCGGACCGCCTGTTTCTAGATTGGTAGGTGTACATTCTAGTAGAATATCCCCTTTTAGCAATGGGGATTCAATCGATAAATCTTTCCTACTAGCATATTGCGAAATTCCTAGAGACCCTTTTGGCAACTGATGCAATACAGAAAGATTTAAGCCGTCCGGTTCATAAATCATCCCGATAGATCCGATGACTCCAACTACTTTAAATTCCGTATGATATTTTTCTACAAGTTCTTCTTTTTTTTGATCCAATAACTCGACAAATTCTTTGGCAACCGTTCCATACCCGGTAATGGCTATTTTTCTTTGCTTCATCACAGCTTTATTCCTTTCTTTCCTTTTCTTTCTATTGATTTCTTTCTTTTTGAAGGTATTTCCTTTATTTTGGATTAAATATTTTCATTTCAGTTAATTTGCTGTAACTTTTCGTAGACTTAACCGTGTTATTAGAGAGGCACTGAAAACTGTTAGCTATTGATGGGTAGTGGTAACCGCCCTTAAACTTAGATATGTAAATGGTTTAATAAATCATCATTTAATTTGGATAATTAAAAGAAGAGACCCTAGCGCGTTCAAGCACTATGGGTCTGTCCCTCCTACAAATATTTCCGGTGCATTGCTTTGCCATCATAAGTATAAAGAAGTTTTTTATCTTCTACTATTGTTTCGATATGAACGCCTCTTCCCCATAATTGATGAATATATGGAAGCACCTTTTCTAAGTATTTTAAGTCTAGTTCAATCCCTTCATAACCATGCTTTAAGTATAACTCCCCATTTTTGTTATAATCTCCATCATTGACTGTAATATATGGGAAGCCTCCATTTACCCGCATGCTTACCAATTGATCCCGCACCTGTTCCCAAGCTTTATCAACAATTTTATAATCTCTGCCCTGTTTTTGGAAAAGATACATATCTTCTCTCATCACAAGATCCTTTGTTAAATAGTTTCTTAAAAAGGAAATATCTGATTCTATTTCACGTACTTCAAACATTTTTTCCCGCCCTGATCCTGGTTTAACTCCCCGTTTCTTCATTTCTTCTGTTGGATTATTATAACGATCCTCAATATCTTCAAATATCTTTAATCCTAGATAATAGGGGTTAATGCCTGTTTTAGACGGCTGTACTACTCCTGCATTTAGCTTGGCAAATTCAATTGCTTCTGCACTTGTTAAATCTAATTCCCTTACAATTCGCTGATGCCAATAAGATGCCCAGCCTTCGTTCATAATCTTTGTTTCTAACTGTGGCCAGAAATAGAGCATTTCTTCTCGCATCATCGTTAAAATATCCCTTTGCCAATCAGAGAGCTCTCTACTAAAGTTTTCGATAAATAGCAGTAAATCCTTTTCTGGCTGTGGCGGAAATTTCTTTGCGACCTTTTTCTTTTGCTTTTTTGGCTTGTTTCGATCATCTAATCCCCATAGTTCATCATAAGGAGTACTGGTTATTTCCTCTTCCTCCACAAATTCCACATCATCCATCGACCATGCTAATTTTGGCCGCATCAAGCTTGGATCAATATGTTCATCAATCGCTAATACCGCATCCAAAAAGGTTTCTACTTCATGCTTTCCATATTTGATTTCGTACTGGCGAATCCGATCAGCCGTTGCCGCCATGCTTTCGACCATTTCACGCTTCGTATTTTGAAAACGAACATTATTTTTAAAGAAATCACAATGCGCCAAAACGTGGGCAACGATTAGTTTATTATTGATTAACGAGTTACTATCAAGCAAAAAGGCATAGCACGGATTTGAGTTAATGACTAATTCATATATCTTTGATAAACCTAAATCATAATGTAGCTTCATCTTATGAAATTGTTTTCCAAAACTCCAATGGGAAAATCGAGTAGGCATTCCGTACGCACCGAATGTATAAATGATATCCGCAGGACAAATTTCATATCTCATTGGATAAAAGTCTAGTCCAAATCCAGAAGCAATCTCAGTAATTTCGTCAATGGCATATTCTAATTCCTTTTGTTCTACCTCATTCATTCCGCTCTCTCCTTTCACCGTTTAAACTAATGTATGAAAGGAAGAAGTGAATCATGAGTAAATTAGATAGAAATTGCGCTAGAGGTTGGTTTTTATTAATCGGATAGACGGAGATTAGGCATTAGTAAGATGGATATTTTTAGGAGGTTTTGCTTTTCGTGGATTTTAGTCTATTTTGGGATATCCTAGTGTTGCGGTGCTTTTTTGTTTTACTTTTGCTTTCGTTTCGGCGTTCACTTGCTTATTGAACACCACTTTTCCTACCTGTCCAGCGGATTCTGGTTTTCAGCCCCCTTTATAAACACAACTTTTCCCCTTACTCCTAAACTTTTCGGGTTTTATCTCACTTAAGTTCCAACTTTCCTCAAAAATAAAAAAGGAGCATTCCATTCGAACACTCCTTTTCCCCTTATTCGATTATCTCTTTCACTTTTTTGACGACGTATCCGGAACTTCCTTTGTCTTGGACGCCTTCCATCATCATTGCAATTAAAAGGTCCTTATTGTCTTTATCATAGGTAACATACCAGCCATTTTCTGTTCCTTTTTCGCCTTGTTTCTCTTTTAATTCGGCTGTACCTGTTTTTCCAGCAAATGTTTTTCCACTTATTTTTCCAGCGCGTGCCGTACCATTGGGATTTTCAATTACTTGCTGGAGATCATCAGAAATCGTCTTAGCAACAGATTCGTCCATGATCTTTTCTTTCCAGACTTTGCTCTTCTCCTCGCTATCCAATAATACAGGGGTCATGAGGTTTCCACCTGTAACAAACGGAGTATACGCTGTAGCAAGATGAATGACACTCATTTCCACATGGCCCTGACCATAGCCTGAGTCTGCTAATAGCTGTTCCGTATCTAATGTTCCAAAAGTAGATGTTTCAATTGGATATGCATAAGGAAATGTCTCTTCAAAGCCAAATTTCTTTAGTTCATTCGCAAATTTTTCTTTCCCTAAATCGAGTGCCGTTTGGGCAAAGTAAATATTATCACTGTAAAGAAGAGCATCTGCTAGGTTTACGGGTGCTGAACTGCTATGCACTCTTGTTATATAATAGCCGCCCCATGATTTATCCTTTTGCCACTGTTTTGTGGTAATCTTTCTTTCCAGTTCTGGAGTAATTACACCTTCTGTTAAAGCAGCTGCAGCAACAAGAGGCTTCAGGACAGAACCAGGTGCATAGTTATTTTTAAAACGATTAGTAAAAGGGTCTAGCTTATTATTGTCATATGCTTCCTTCTCTGACGTTGTAAGGCCAACAATCATCTTATTTGGATCAAATGCTGGGCTGCTAACTAGCGCAAGTGTTTCTCCTGTTGATGGATTGATTGCAGCTGCAGCACCTGCTTCTCCATCCATTTTTTCATATATTTCTTTTTGTAAATCTGCATTAATCGTCAATTTGATGTTTTCGCCATTTTGCACTTCTTTTTCCGCTAATGTAACTGTACTACCGTCTGCCTTTTGAATTAAAATTTGTTCGCCATTAGATCCCTTTAATCGATCTTCTAGTACTTGCTCTAAGCCTCTTTTTCCAATTACATCTGTGCTTGAATAGCCTTTTCCTTCATTTTCCTCTAGCTCTTCTGCTGTAATACTGCCAATATAGCCAATCAAATGGGCAGCACTTTCTCCAAATGGATAAATTCTGCCTTTTGTATCTTGTTTTTGAACACCAGGTAATGCAAATAGTTTTTCCAAATAAGCACTATCTCCTGTGGCAACCTTTTTAATTGGAACAAAAAAGCTCGGTTGGACCCAGTCTGCATCTAATGCCTTTTGAATGGTTTCTTTTTTTATGTCTAGGAGTTTTGCTAGTTCATTGATAACTGTATCTGGATTATCTCCCATTTGCTCTGGAACAAGTCCAATTTCATAGATGACACCATTCATTGCAAGTGGATTTTCATTGGTATCGACAATACTGCCGCGCTCTGCTTGAATCGTGTTAACAGAGATTTTATCGTCAGGACCTAATTCTGAAAAAATAAAAGTAGTATCCCAATTTATATACCAGTTCTCGTCTTTCTCTCTTTCTTCTTTAACCAATGTAGCATCATTGTCAAAGCTGATTTCGCCTGCCATGCTATTCATTTTTACTGAAAACGGAATTTCTGCTTGTTCTGCTTTATCAAACTTCTCGTCTTCCGATGGTTTTGTATAGGTTATCTCTAAATCATTGATGTCTAAATCCTTGTAGATTTTTTCGTATCTGGAAACAAAATCGTCTTCTGAGATGTTTTCTTTCGCCTTTGTGGAAAGAAAAGCATACATCTCCTTAAATTTCTGATCATTCCAAAGCTTTATATATTGTGATAGCCGCTCATCTGGGGTAGGCTCATTTTTATTGCATCCTGTTGCCACTGCTACCAGTATTAATATCAGTAAAAGCATCCATCTCTTTTTCATTCCTATCTCCCCTTCTAATCTACTACTACTAGCGTACCATTTTTTCATAAAAACGGAAAAAGAATTACCTGAAAAGTTTATTTTTTTATTCTCTGTCTACTACCTGTATATTATTATCCTCCCAAAAAAATAATAACTCTATTACGAAAAGAAATAGGGAAAGTTTCACATTTTATAGATACTTTTTCATCCTTATTTGCTACAATACATGCTAATGATAGCCACCTTTTTGTAGGAGGAATAATGTGATTATCTTATTTGACGGAGTTTGTAATTTATGCAATTGGAGTGTGCAATTTATTATTAAAAGAGATCTAAATAGCCAATTTTCCTTTGCTTCCTTGCAAAGCGATGTTGGAAAAAGCTTGCTTGAAAAACATCATCTTTCTGATGTGAATAGTGTTGTCCTTATTAAACAGGGGAAAAGCTATGTAGAATCTGATGCAGCATTAGAAATATGCCGGCATCTTTCAGATGGATGGAGACTTCTAACTATTTTAAAAATAATCCCTTCCTTCATAAGAAATCCTCTTTATCGCTATATTGCTAGAAATCGTTATAAATGGTTTGGCAAACAAGAATCTTGCATGCTTCCGACAGAAGATATGAAAAAGCGATTTTTATAAGAACCATTATTACGTATTATTAGATGCATTCTTTTTGGCTGATATTTCTTATTATAGAGATTGCCGGAAATAAAAAAAGACCGCTTTCACACAGAAAACGGCAGAAAATTGGAGATAAAAGGACTACTCGTAAAACAGATATTGGGGTTTAATAGAAATGACGATTTCTATTAAACATGCTCAATTAAGTTCAAATGATGCTAATAATTAGAAGGCGTAGGTGGGCACATCTAAAATAGCAAAAATATTCTTAATATATTGCGGTAAAATTAATTAAATCATATTATATAGATAGATGAATTCTTTATTTTTAAGGATATTTCGTCATTTTGCGGCATTTCACACCATTTTTCCCTAAAAATCACAACAAAATATAACTTTAGGAATATTCATAAAAAAAGGTATGCTTTTCTAAGTAGGAGTGGATCAATTGGATTTTTCAGCGGTTGGAGAAAAAATCAAGGAATTACGAAAGCAAATGGGATTATCACAAAAGGAGCTTTCTCATAATATATGTACACAGGCCCAGATAAGTAAGATTGAAAAAGGAGAAGTTCTTCCATTGTCTTCTACTCTTTATCTCATTTCTAAACGATTGGGAGTAGATGTGAATTATTTCTTTGATATTGGCACGACACCAAGACTGGATTATGTAGATGAAACCCTTCGTCAATTAAAGGCGGCACGAAGAAATACTGATTACCATACGCTTAAACAAATTGTAAAAGCAGAAGAAAAAAATCCTTTATTTACCCACCATAAGAAAAACTATCAAATGCTACTTTGGCATAAGGCCATTTATACATATGAAATCGAACGAGATTTTAATCGAGCCTTAAAAATTATTAATGAAGCAATTGACCTTACCTTTGATACGGTTTATACCGAAAGAGAGTTAGAAATCTATATTAGCAAAGGGATTTTTTACTATGAGGAAGGCTTCATCGATAATTCCTTAACCATTTATGAACAAGCGTTTAAAGCAATCAATCAGCTTCCCTATTTACAAGATAATACGATTAAAAGTAGATTATATTTTAATATTGCTAAATCATTAACAGATCAGTCACGATATGATGCCTCCATTGCTTATTGCAAGGAAGCGATCGATTGGGCTGTCCAGCAGGATAACCTTTACCTGTTGGCTCACTTTCACTATCATATCGGATATAATTACGAATTACAAAAGGATTTTGAACTAGCTACTCAATATATGAAAGATGCTCTAATGATTTTTCAACTAGTGAAAGATAACAGGTATACAGAATATATTCAAAACAAAATAAATAACTGGCAAAAGTAATAGTTCTACAAGGATTGTCTCATTCATCTTTTACACACATCACTTGTGAATAAAGGATGTCCGGGAGCAATCCTTTTTCAATTCCTCTCACTCACCCCAATATAACCGGTCCATTTCTATCAATACCTCGAAACAGTTCTTTCCAACGATAACTTACGTCCCATCCTTAATTATCTATGATAATTTACCTATTTTCCTAAAACTCTATCTTTTTTCGCAAAATTAAAGGTCAATAGTCTGATAGGATATGGTAATATAGGTATACTATAGTATATTCATTAGGAGTGAGTGATAAAAAATGAAGAAGAAAGTCACAGTATTGGCCACTACCGCGATTCTGTCAACCACTTTTGCAGCGAACGCCTCAGCTAGTACTTATGTAGTAAAAAAAGGGGACACATTAGGACAGATTGCGAAGACCTACAATACGACTGTTAATGAGTTAAAGTCGATTAATAAACTTTCATCAGACTTAATATTAATTAATCAAAAATTAACAATTGCAGATAGTTCAAAGTCTACTAACAGCAGTAAAACGACTACTACAACGAGCCAATCTTCCACAAAGACCAGCTCTGCTGCAAAAACATATAAAGTTGTTTCTGGGGATTCCCTTATTAAAATAGCAAATAAGCACTCTATTTCTTTAGCCGAATTAAAGCAATGGAATAAGCTAACATCCACACTTATTTATCCAGGGGATGTTCTATATGTTTCTAAGCCGGGAACTTCTTCTTCCAATACTTCTACACCTAATTCATCTGGAAATTCTAGCAGCAACAGCAATACAACTGTTAAAGAAAATACAACTACTTCTACAGGCACCTATACAATTAAAAGCGGGGATACATTAAGTAAAATTGCGTCTTCTTATAAAATGTCTGTTAGTCAGCTTAAGCAATTAAATAATCTTAAATCTGATTTGATTTTCCCAGGACAAAAACTAAAGGTTACAGCCTCTGAAAAGGTTACGAATACAGGGAATACTGACTCCTCTTCTAGTACTCCAACCTTTATTAATAATGGCGATAATGAACAATCCTATGCTTCAAAGGTAGTTTCTGTTTCTAAAAGTCTTATTGGCCTTCCATATGTTTGGGGCGGTTCTACAACTGCCGGCTTTGACTGTAGCGGATTTGTTTACTATGTATTAAACCAAAGTGGGAAATCGATCGCTCGTTATTCTGCAGAAGGCTACTTTGATCGCAGTTATTATGTAGATGTGCCATCCATTGGAGATATTGTCTACTTTAAAAACACTTATAAAGAAGGTATCTCTCATTTAGGAATTTACATTGGCAATAATGAATTTATCCATGCTGATTCAAGCGGTGTTCGAGTGACAAGCTTAGATAACTCTTATTACAAAGAGCATTTTGATAGTTTTAAACGTTTATATTAGTAGATTATGTGATTAATTGGGGCTGTCTAAATGGACAGCCTTTTTTGTTGGGAAGGGTGGGGCAGATTGAGGGGTTAGTGGTTGGGATCATATCCTCACCCCATTCGAGCATTTATTTCTCTTTCCAACTCCTATCCTCCTATTCCTCCCATCATCTTTACAAGCGAGCTAAATTCTCCTTATTTTGTTCCCCATTTCTGCTTCCTATAAACTTATTCCTCTTCTATCTCACTCCAAACGGATGGAACCTCCTCTTTCTTATGTCCCCTACCATCTCCTCACAAAAAGCGTTATAATTAATGAATGGACTTTTTTCGTGCGTCATATAAGAAAACACAAAAAGACAACAAAGAAATTACTAATACCAATAAATGTTCTTACGAATATGGGAGGGGTACATTATGCTTCTAGAAAAATATTTAGAGCCATTGAATTTTTGTGCAGAAAACTTAATGAATATATTGGATGCAAATGATCCCCGAATGAAAAACATTGTAGAAAAGGGACTTCTCTTGTACAGACAAAGCTTTGTCTATCAAGTGAAATTTTCCAATGAACTTGTTACCGGAATGATTCAAGACGTTACACCGGTAAAGGCAACATTGGATTTGGATTATATTCAATACAGCTCTTGTACTTGTCAGGCAGAAGGCTTTTGCCGCCATCAGCTTGCCCTTTTTTTCTATTTACTTGCTCAAGTTGGGAAAGTATCCACTTGGCTAGAAGCTTGGCGAAAACCAATTCAAAAGGCGGAAACGTTAAAGAATCTCGGCATTATGCGAGCAAGTGACTTATTGAAAGAAACAGAGGATAAAGAGCCAAATTACGAAGACTGGATTGAAACCTTTGAAAAGAGTTTCCAATCGCTTATCAAAACGAATGAAAACAAACCATATATGATTGCAGAAACGTATTACATTTATATGCGAAAGATAAAAGCTGCCGCCCCTCTTCAAACAGAGTGGAAGCTCCTTTATTTAGTCATCGCCCAAGTATTCACTTTTAAACAATTATTAACACTCAGCAAAAACCTTGATCATAATTCCCAAACAATTAATCGCTATTATCGTCATCTTTTTCAAGATTTAATGAACAGCATTGAGGATAACCTTTATAAGCTATCAAACTTCACCTTTCCCTTTGCGTTTGATAACTTTTTAATTCGTTTAAAGGACGACTTGCGTGCAGTCCTTACAATTCAACCCATTTTAACATTTGAGTGTATACAGCTTTATCGACTTATGTGGACAAATCTTTTTGCTACTAAGAGCTGGAGACAAGATGAATTGGAACAGCTCTTAGCTAATAAGAATCCGGCATTCTCTGAAAATGTCGCGATTATCCATCTGGAAATTCTGCTCGAAAAAGATGTAGATGCCCTTAAAGTGATTCAGTCTCTTGATTCTCAGATTACAACCTATATGCTTTATTGGATCGATTATTTGTCGAGCCGGAAATCGTGGAAGCGAATGGAATTATACGTTCCTGCGTTTATACAAGAATTGAAAAATTACCTATCTGCAGATGAGGATGACGAGTTTTGCTATGAATTTACGCAAATGGCATTGCGAGCGATTCTCCCTTACTGCACAGCATTAAACAAAGAGGATTTATTGGAAAAGGCTTATATTCATACACTCCCATACAGCTATCGCAAATACGAGGATTTTCTGTATGAAAAAAAACAGTTTGATAAATGGATCGATTTATTTACAATGATGGGATATGGGCTAGATAATCTCTATAAAGAGCAAATAAAACTATTGCAGGAGTATGATCATTCTTTACTGCTTTCTTTATATCACCGTTCTATTCAAGAGCATATTGACGGGAAAAATAGAGAGCATTATCGAATCGCTGTCCGTCAATTAAAGAAGTTGCGCACCCTTTATAAAAAAATGAAGAAGCAAGCCGAATTCGAGCAATTCTTACTGGTTATCTTAGAGCGCACAAAACGATTAAGAGCCTTTCATGAAGAATGTAGAAAGGGAAAACTAATCCATGTTGAAAACTAATTATTTGAAAATAAATGTTCATTATTATGAAAATAGCGGATTTTTTTTAACAGGTGAAGTAGAGGAGTACTACCTTTATCCAAACTATTGGAAAAAGCTTCTTTTTCAGCAGCACCAAGAAAGCTATTATGGCACTATTTTAGATACCGTCAAGATAGATGGGGTAGAAGGAGTACTAGTCAGCGGCTGGCAGCTTGTTACCTTACTTGCTACGGAAGGATTTAATCGCTATATCGAATGGGATTGGAACGATACGGCACAAGTTTGCTTAGCTGCAGCTCCAAGTATACTCGAAGCTATCAAGCATAAGGAGTGGATTCCAGATTTCAGTCAATGGGAAACAGGGAATTTCCAATGGTCCCTTCCACATCGAGTGATTGATGAGTTTGATCCAAGTTTCTGGGACATGGGGCTTCGCGAGGAATTAGAAGGACAAACGAACAAAGATCTTATTCATAAATGGTTCCAACAGTCTCTTAATCACTATTTAGAAGACCGTGAAGAAACAAAACAAAGCTTCCATGAAAGAATCGACACATTAAAAAACGCAAATATTCCTTCTGAACAGCTTTCCGCTTATTTTACGGAAGATAAATGGCAGGAATGGATGGGGCTAAAAGAAAATGATTGTCCTTTTACATTAGGGATTCGTTTAGATGAGCCAACAGAAATCGATACACCATGGGATTTGGATTTATTCTTAAAATCCAAGGATAATCCAGAGCTTGTCGTAGATATTCATGATGAGGGCAACATGCCAAAGAAATGGCTTGATTACTCCTCTTATATAGAGGAAGAACAACAGCGCTGGCTCCTTCTTTTTCCATGGCTAAAAGGGAAGAAAGGCATAACCAACCAATTAACAGAGGAAGAAGCATGGCTTTTCTTATCAGAAGCAAGTGAAACATTTCTGGCACTTGGTGTGGACATACTTCTTCCTTCCTGGTGGCAAGCAATGAAATCGGCAAATCTGAAAGTAAAAGCCAAGGTATCGAACGCAAGTCATCGTCCATCCTTCGTAGGACTTCAGGCGATGCTTGACTATAATTGGCGCTTTTCTATGAATGGCGTTACTCTTTCGGAAGATGAATTCAATAAGCTTGTAGAAGAAAAACGTCGCCTAGTCTTTATTAAAGGGCGTTGGATAAAATTAGACCCTGCCTTTATTCGTCAAATTCAGGATTTAATGAAAAAGGCAGAAAAAGAAGGTCTGCATGTCCGTGATATTATCGAACAGGAATTAATGCAAGCAGAGGAACACCAAAATGATGAGCTTGAAAATCCAAAGACATTTGCTAAAATCCAAATTGAGCTAAATAGACAATGGCGAACAATGATTCATCAATTAAAAGAGATTAAAAATCTTCCATTGGAGGAAGTTCCACAAAGCTTCTTGGGAGATTTACGCGCCTACCAGGTACTTGGTATGAGCTGGCTACTTTTTTTAAGAAAGTATGGATTTGGAGCAATTTTAGCAGATGATATGGGGCTTGGAAAAACGGTCCAACTCATCTCTTATTTATTAAAAGTGAAAGAAACAGAAAAGGAGCAGAAGACTCCTGCTCTTATCATTTGCCCAACCTCTGTACTTGGCAACTGGCAAAAAGAATTAGAACGGTTTGCACCTGATTTAAATATCTATCTCCATTATGGAGCGAGTCGTTTAAAGGATGATGCTTTTATCAAAAAAGCAAATGAATCAGATGTTGTCTTAACCTCCTATGGCTTGACTCATATTGATTTACAAAACTTTGAAGAGCTTACATGGAGCACCATCGCGATTGATGAAGCGCAAAACATCAAAAATGCGCAGACAAAGCAATCAAGAGCCGTTAGAAAACTAAATGGCACCCATTATATTGCCCTTTCTGGAACGCCGATGGAAAATCGCCTGAATGAGCTCTGGTCTATTTTTGATTTTACCAATCACGGTTATTTAGGAAGTCTTGGTCAATTCCAAAAACGCTTTGTGATTCCAATTGAAAAAGAAAATAAACCGGAACAGATTCAGCAATTGCAGACGCTTATCCGCCCATTTTTACTGAGAAGAACGAAAAAGGACGAAGATGTTGCATTAAATCTGCCTGATAAGCTGGAGCAGAAGGAATATTGTCCACTAACACCAGAGCAAGCTGCCTTATATGAACAATTAGTAACCGATACATTTGTGCAAATTGAGCAGCTATCTGGTTTTGAGCGAAAAGGGCTTGTCTTGCAAATGTTAAGTAAGTTAAAACAGCTATGCAATCACCCTGCTCTTTATTTAAAGGAACCGACACCGACCAGCTTACTAGATAGGTCTGTGAAAATGGAGAAATTAGCTGAGCTGACAGATACAATTTTGGAAAGAGGAGAAAGCTGCCTTATTTTCACCCAATATATTGAAATGGGACATATGATTCAACAAATGATGAAGAAAAAATTCAAAGTGGATGTGCCATTCCTAAATGGCAGCATGTCCAAACAGCAGCGTGATCGCCTTATTGAACAGTTTCAGGATGGCGAATTCCCGATATTCCTTCTTTCTTTAAAGGCAGGAGGAACGGGATTAAATTTAACAGCAGCCAACCATGTTATCCATTATGACCGCTGGTGGAATCCAGCTGTTGAAAATCAGGCTACTGACCGTGCATATCGTATTGGCCAGACTCGTTTTGTGCATGTCCATAAGCTTATTTGCACGGGAACACTCGAAGAAAAAATCGATGCGATGCTTGAGAAGAAGCAATCATTAAACGATCAAATCATCCAAAATGAAAATTGGATGACAGAATTAACAACAGATGAATTGAAGGATTTAGTATCATTAAATGAAAATCCGGCCGTGCTTTAAAAGCTCGACCGGATTTTTTCTTTGCTTATTTATCCCCAGGAATCTTAATATCTTTTCGTTTTTCTTCTTTACTCATTTTATAGAAGTAAACAGTTTTGGTTGTTTTATGGCCAGCTAAATCTGTTGCTGTAAACGCAAACTCATTTAAGCCTTCTTCTAAATTTAATTCCACTTTTTTCACTGTTTTTTCTAGACTTCTCATTGCATAAGGCTGTTTAAAGGTTTGATAATACAATTCACTTCCATTTAACGCTAGCTGTATTTCATCAAAGTTATCCTTTACCGTTACATGAACAGATGGATTTTTTCCATTGCTGTTTACAATGCGATTTCCAGAAAGACCGTTGAATGAAATACTAGGAGCTTCTGCGTCAACAATGAAGCTGCGCTTAAATACTGCTGTATTATCAGCATCATCTGTAGCTTTTATTTCAACAGAATGAACACCATTATCATAGGAAATCGATGTATTAAAGGTGTATACTTCCTTTTCTTCATCATAGAAGACGTCCACTTTTTGTCCATCAATCGTAAACTCTTTTATGCCTGACTCGTCCTTTATTGTTCCACTAAATGCTACTTCCTTTGCTCCGTACACCTCTAAAGCTTCAGGTGTCTGTAAAGTGACTACTGGAATTGTTGTATCCTTCTTCCCTTCTTCTGCTGTCACACTTGTTTCTTGCTTATTGCCTGCATAGTCATATGCAACTACTGTTACAGCTGTGCCTGGCTCTACTTCATTCGGTAATGTAAATTCTGTTGTATCTCCACTTAATGGCGTACCTAGAACAGACTTCCCATCTACTAAAATATCTAAATAAGAAACACCTGAGCCATTTTTATTATCTGATGCAGCAAATTCCAATGCTTTATTATCCTCTACTAAGGCTACTTCAACAGATGGACTCACTGTATCAACGATTACTGGTATATCTACAACTTGTGGTTTTGCACCTGGATAATCCAGGGTAGCACTAATACGATAGTAATATTGCCCCTCTGCTAATTTTCCATTTACTTTTCCATCCCACGCCCATTTAGAATCAAGCAAATAGCTTGTTCCTTTACCACTATCATAGTAATTTTTTCTGATTTCCTCTTGTGTCAGTAGTGTTCTAACTGTTTTTCCATTACTGTCCACAATAGAATACTGAACGGTTTTTGCATTTCTTAAGAAGGACAGAATCGGAATAATTTCTTCCTGTATCCCATCACTATTTGGTGAAATAGCAATCCCCTCTTTTGTGAATGCATTTTTTATCGGATCATAACCTAGGTATAGGAAATCTTCGCCTTCTTTTGTCACCGCTCCAGCCATGCCATAAAAAGATGTTTCATCATATTTCATGCCATCTAGAATCGGCGCTTTATTCCAATCCCCTTTAAATCCTACATAAGGAACGGTTAATGTTGCATTCGTTTCCGCAGGATCTGTTAAGGTTACAAACCCTTCAACGAAATAGCCGTTTTCAAACACACGATCAATCGCAACAGGTGTTTCCCAACTGCCTGTTAGAGAAGGATCTATTACTTTTGCATTTGTTAAATCAACAGAAACTTTGATTTTTTTACTTTTGTTTGCTGGAATAGTAATTGTTGTTTGTTCCTTATCATTTACTTTGATGGTTGCATCTAAGATTTTCTGGGCTTCTAATAGATTAGCAGAGTAACCTAGCTCCCCATAAGCAGCAAAGTCTGTTTGAATATTTGCAGCAACATCATATTTAACCTTTTTATCACTATAGTTTTTTGCCTCTAACGTAAAGGTGAAAGTATTTCCTACTTCTTTTAAGGCCACTTTCCCTTCTTGTGTCTTCTTCTCTGTTACAATCACTGGTGATTGTAATGCTGCGTGCAGTTGCATCAGACCTGCACCTTGTCGACGCGGAGAATATGGTACATCCCAATCAAAAGCACTATTTACTGTACCACTATCCGTTACTGGCTTCGCAGTGTTCATCAATAGATTTTTCGCCATGTTTACTCGCTCAAATCCAGATACGTCGAATTCATTATCTACCCGTTCTAATACGAGTGCTGAACCGCCAGAAACATGCGGTGCCGCCATTGATGTTCCACTCTTCATTCCATATTGATTATTCTCTAGTGTCGAGTAAATTTGCCCACCTGGAGCTGTAATTTCCGGCTTAAAATCTAAGTTTGAGGTTAATCCCCAAGAAGTAAAACTACTCATTTTTCCAGCCTCTGGGTTAGCTGAAGTTGTTTTCTTGCCTTCAAATGTAATGGAGATATTTTCTCCATCTTGAAGCACTTCTGCTAATTTATCCCCATCCGTTTTTAATAAGAAAAGCTGAGGAATTTTAATGCTTGTATCTGTTGCCATGCTCACAAATCCATCTGTGTTATTATAAATAATAACACCAGCTGCCCCTGCCTCTTGTGCATTGATCGCTTTATCAACGAAGCCAATTTCGCCTCTTTGAATTAATGCATAGTTATCCTCTACATTAACTGCTGCTAGTTCTTCTGGTGTTCCTAATCCTGCATAAACAATCTGGAATGTTTTTTCTTCTACTGTATTTGGATGCACACTGCTTGCAGATAAGAACCCAGCCTGTCCAGTCGTCTCGCTATATTGATAGGAAAAGGCATCAATATCTATAAAGCTATTTTCAACAGAGGCAACTTGTAAGCTGTCATATGCGACACCAGGTGATCCTGTAACACCGATATCCGGATTAGAGCTAGATGGATTTGCAAAGCCATTACCTAAATGTGCAGAGTTCCCTGCGGAAATGGACATCATGATACCATTTTCCACTGCACGCTCAATTGCCTGCTGTTCTGGTGCATCTTCGGCCACGAATCCTGCTGGTGATCCTAAACTCATGTTAAGGACATCTGCACCTAACACAATCGCATCATCTATTGCTTTAATATAAATATCTCCCCAAGTAGTAGAGACACTAGGGTCATTTCCGAAAACTTTCAATGCTAGAAGCTGTGCTTCAGGAGCAACCCCTTTTATGCCATTATTATCTTCATCTCCATTTGCTCCTACAGTACCAGCAACGTGCATCCCGTGCATGCTTGCACCTTCTGCAATATCTTGGATAATATCATTTTCATCCATATAGTTATAGCCATAAGGAACCTTTTCACTATAAAATTTCCCTTGAAGTCCATTTTCTTCTTTAAATTGAGCAATTTCTTCTTTTGTTAATTCCTCTTCTGTTTCATCAGAAAGAATCATATCTTTATGATTTGGATCAATGCCGGTATCAATAACACCAACTACCATTCCTTCCCCTTTAAATCCATAATCACGCCATGCGTCTTGTGCTTGGACAAGCTCTTTACTATAAATCATGTCTGTTTCTTCTTCTGGCCTTTCATAGGTGGTCGCAATATGTACTTTCGCTACCTCTGGAAGTTCTTCGATTTTTTCTATATCTCCATATTTCATTTCTCCACTAAAACCATTAAAAATGGTAGTGAAATTCTCGAACTCTTTAAATTTCACTTTTTTTGCTTTCACTTTATCTTTTACTTTTTTCTGTTCTGCTAATTTTTCACTCTTTAATTTTTCTTTCGTTGTTTTCGGCAATTCCTTAACTTGCTTTGCTTGCGCCTGTGCATATTGAACAGTCGGCTCTGTATTCATCTCAACAACGACACGGACCGTATCTGATTCTTTATAAACGGTCTCTAGCTCGTCCACCTTAATGGTCTGTACATTTTGCTGATTTTCTTTCCCTTTCGTGGTGATTACTTTGTCAGGCACTGTTGCTGCTGAAATACTATTTGAAAATAGCATAAAGAGCATAATGACTAGAGCAAATAATTTACTTTGCTTCACGTTAAAACTCCCCTCTGAACCTTTTTTATTTTTTGAATATATCGAACTATATAAAAATATCATAATATTCTTTCTTTTTTTAAGTGAAAATAGTACCGTATCTTCTTTTTCATGCTAGTAATTTAGTCATTTAATATCGCAAAATTATTCATTTTTCGTCAAGGACAGACGAAAAAATAGTGAACAATAGCGAACAATCTTTTTTCAATATAATTTAAGGAAGATGTTATTAAAGATTGATTCTTACAGTCGAGTTCGCCGGGAAAGTTTTTGTAATATAAATGCTAGGTTCATTTCCTTAAGTATTTAGATGAAATGTTCAAGGTAAGGTATAATAAAAGAAAATCAAGCATTTGCCGGAGGAGGATTTAGCGTGAAAACATTTAAGTTGATTTCTTTACAAATTCTGACGAGGGAAAAGCTGATACCAATTAAATTATTGGATGGGTTGATTATCAATAAGGAAGATGATAATAATCATTGGCTAATTGAAGTCTATACAGATTGGTCCTCTATCGACTTTCTTGATGAAGCCTTTCAAAAGAAGGAAGATTTGCTTGTCCAAGCGGTAATCACCAAAAAAGAAAATGATCCCGCTCCTTTTGAAGTCACCATTTTGTCGATCCAAAATTTGGGGGACAAAGCAAGTATCTTATTAGAAGGAACATTAAAACGAGATAGAAAAGACTATGCAGAACTATTGCTCCAATATTTAATTGGGGAAGGGTACGAAGGAAATAACTTATCGAATAAATTTACCGAACTGATGCAAAGCAAGCCTCAGACTTTTTTGGAGAAGAAATTGTAGCTGTGAAAGGTTCATCTAGCATTTTCTATAACGAAAATAGATTATTTTGCCAAAAAGAACTTTCCTGCAAAGTTCTTTTTGCTATTTTAATAATATTACTCATGCAATTATTGCTTTGAATAATATTTAGAACAAGATGGGCTTGAACGAGCCTATAAGCCCACAAAAAAAATTCTACTAAAATACAAACGTTTCCATACGCGTTATTAAGCCTTTTCCCCTCCTATCTTGCATTTAGTCTAAAATAAACCTTGTTATAAAATCTGACAAGTTACTTGTTTATGCCTTTTTTAATAGATAGAATGCAGCTATGAGATATCAAATATGTGATCACAAATATCATTTGCTTGGAGGAGGTGTATATCGGGTTGAAGAATTCTGCAATTGTCGTCCCTACTGTAGCTCAAGAAGTGTATAAAGCTATTCGCAACCAGATCATTAGAGGAGAATTTGCACCTGGGCAAAAGCTGTCCATAAGAAAATTAGCTGAATTATATGGAGTTAGTACAATGCCTGTTAGAGAAGCTTTATCCAAGCTCGAAACAGAAGGCTTTGTTCAATTTGATAGAAGAAGCATCATCGTGAATCAGCTTTCTACCAAAGAATTAATCGAAATATTTGCCATTAGAAAATTACTGGAAAAACAAGCAATTGAATGGGCTACACCAAATATTTGTCCTCCAGATTTAGTATTGCTTGAAAACATCATCAAAGAAATGGACGAGAATATTCATTCTCCTTTTGAATGGAGACGATTAAATAAGAAGTTTCATTTTGAATTATATTCTCATGCTCATTCTAAACCGCTATGGGAATTACTACACCAGCTTTGGGGTAGAGTAGAATCTTATATGAATATCTATTCTTCGTCTGAACACCTTTCCTCTGCCCAAGCAGAACACTATAAAATGTTAGAATTAATAAAAGAAAAGAAATTGGATGAACTAACTGCTCTTATTTTAGAACATATCCAAATAACTTGCGATGCCATTATAGAGGAGATGGCTAAATTAGAGTAATATTAATTTTTTTACAGAAAATTTTCTGAAAACTCTTAATTTTAAGTTAGATCATACATTGAAATACCAAATAAAATAATTAGGGTTCTTTTAACAATAGGAGGAAACAAAGTGAAAAAATATTTAATTAGCATTATTTCTATTATTTTATTATTCAGTTTAGCAGCATGTAGTTCTTCTAGCAGCTCTTCATCAGAAGCAGAGGAATTCCCAACAAAGCCTGTAAAATTAGTAATTCCTTATCCTCCAGGTGGTGGAACAGATGTATTATTTCGTTTAGTTGCTCAATACGCGGAGAAACATTTAGGCCAGACTATTGTTCCTACAAATATGGCTGGTGCTACTTCTACTGTTGGTTCTCGTTTTGTAAAGGATGCTGAACCAGATGGTTATACGATATTAGGCACACACCAAGTTGTTGCAACAGCTCAACATACGGGAGTTGTAGATTATGGATTCTCTGCTTTTGATCCGGTTGTACTAATGACTTCTACTCCCCATATTCCATCTATAAGTAAAAAATTTAGTGAAGAACATAATATCAAAAATATGAATGATTTTATTGAATACGTAAAAGCAGGAAATAAAGTGAACTGGGCTTATACTGTTGCCTCAGAAGACCATTATTCTATAGCTGCCATACTGGATGCCGCTGGTGTGGATCCTAAATCATTAAATTATATTCATTATGATGGAACTGGACCTCAATATGCTGCAATCCTAGCTAATCAAGCCGATGGGATGATTGCCGACTATGCATCAGGAAAAGGATATTATGATGATGGAACCCTTGTACCCCTTGGAATGGTTTTTGATGAACGTAATCCTTTCTTGCCAGATGTACCAACTTTAAAAGAACAAGGCATTGATTTCTCGGTTACAGTGGACAGAGGTATTCTTGCTCCTAAGGGAACAGATCCTGAACGAATCAAAGTTATTAATGAAGCATTTAAAAAAGCACTAGAGGATCCAGAATTGCAGAAAAAAATTGAGGAATTAGGAAGTTTCCCTCATTACATGACTTCTGAGGAGTACTCTAACCATGTTAATGAATTAGATAGTGAAATGGGTAAACTTGCTCCTAAAATGGAGTTTTAATAGAGGGGGCTGAATAAAATTGGTTAATCGATTATTCTCCATATTTATTTTAATTGTAGGCAGTATCTTTTTTATAAACTCCAATGAATTTTCCGAAAAATCAGGGGTGCAGACTTTTGCCCCCTCGTTTTTCCCTAGAGTTATCATTGGGTTAATGATGATTTTAGCTTTATGCTTACTGATAAAAAGTTTCCTAAATAAAGATAAGGATTCCTTCTCTTTAGAAACTATAAGGACCTATATTTCAAAGCATTTTCGTGTTTTATTGATACTGTTCTTATTCCTTCTTTATGTCATTTTCTTAAATATAGTAGGGTTTTTAATTTGTTCAATTGTTTTTTTATTCATTTCCACGATTATCTTACGCCCTTTCCAAAAAAAATACATGGCAACAAATATTATTTTGTCAGTGGCATTTCCTGTCATCGTACTTCTTGTGTTTGAACAAGTATTACATATTTATCTACCATAATGGAGCGTGATTAAGTTGGATATTTCAATGGTTTTAGCAGCTTTTCAAGAAGTATTACATCCTATGATGATTCTATCTATCGTTATTGGCGTTTTGGTTGGGATTATAGCTGGTGCAATCCCAGGATTCACCTTTACAATGGCCCTTATTTTAGCTTTTCCATTCACCTTTGGGATGGAACCAATTCAAGGTTTAGCCGTCATGATCGGCATTTATATTGGCGGACTTTCCGGAGGGTTGATTTCTTCCATACTTTTAGGAATTCCTGGTACTCCTTCCTCTGTCGTCACCACCTTTGATGGCTATCCAATGACAAAGAATGGAGAAGCACCACGAGCACTAGGAGTAGGCATCGTCTCTTCTGTTATTGGAACCATTATTGGTGCGATTATTTTATTTCTATTAGGACCAATCATTGCTAAGGGGAGTCTTCTTTTCGGACCATGGGAAATATTCTCTCTCGTTGTTTTCGCACTGACTCTTATTGCTGGCTTAAGTGGTAAATCTATGCTAAAAGGGTTAATCGCTGGCTGTCTTGGCCTTTTAATTGGAACGGTTGGTGTATCTCCAACTGGAACGGTTCGATTTGATTTTGGAATCCCTGAACTTACCTCAGGATTTTCAACTTTACCTGTTCTAATTGGTTTATTTGCCATCTCCCAGTTACTAATGAATGTAGAAGAGTTAAAAAGCGCTATTCCAACAAATCAAGCTACTTCTAACATGAAGAAATTAATCCGCATTCCTTACGGGCAAGTGTTTGTTGATATTTTTCAGGAAAAATGGAATGTGCTTCGTTCCTCTATCATAGGCTGCTTTATCGGATGCCTTCCTGCTGCTGGAGCAGAATCTGCTACCTTTATTAGTTATGATCAAGCTAAAAAGTTTGGAAAAAACAAAGCAAAATTCGGGAAAGGTCATCCTGGTGGAATCGTCGCTTCGGAAAGCTGTAATAATGCAGTTGCTGGCGGAGCCTTTATTCCAACGATCACATTAGGGATACCTGGTGATGTCGCACAGGCAGTAATGATTGGTGCCTTAATTTTGCATGGAATTAATCCTGGACCGGCATTATTTACCCAACAGCCTATTTTAGTAAATTCCATCTATGTTGTGATTATCCTTAGTGCCATTTCCATCTTTTTCATCCAAACATTGCTGTTGCCTGTCTTTACAAAAATTACAGCTATTCCTAAATCGTTAATGGTCCCTTGTATTTTAGTTATCAGTACAGTAGGCGCTTTTGCCCTTAATAACCAACTATTCGATGTCATGCTTGTATTCATTTTTGGATTAATCGGCTTTATTTTTCATAAAATAGATGTTCCTTTATCGCCGATTATTCTGGGGCTAATTTTAGGACCAACATTGGAAAAGGAAATGACTAGAGCTTATCAAATGGACCCAAGCATCATACCATTTTTCACAAGACCGATTTCCCTTGTTTTCTTGATTCTTGCTGTTGGCTCCATTATTTTCACAATCATTCAATTAAAGAAAAGTGGGAAGGCACAAACTACTCCTTCCAATCATGAAGAATCACAAACTCATCTTTGATTTATCATGGATGAGTTTCCTTATTAGGCTAGATTCTCATAGACGAAATACGTCCATTCTAAAAAAACTAATTACATACTTGAAACTACATAGGAGGGAATAGACATGAAACAATCAATAGTTGGAACAAAATCCATGATTGTAAGTCCTCATTATCTAGCATCTTCTGCAGGAAATTCCATATTAGAAAAAGGAGGAAATGCCTTTGATGCAGCAGTGGCTGTTAGTGCTTGTTTAGCGGTTGTTTATCCACATATGACTGGATTAGGGGGAGATTCCTTTTGGCTAATGTATGAGTCTAAAGAGAAAAGGATAGATGCTTATAATGGAAGTGGCCGTTCAGGAGCAAACATTACTCGCAATAATTTTTCTGGCGAGGATGCTATTCCTTTTAGAGGGATAAGAAGTATTCTAACTGTTCCAGGAATGGTAGATAGCTGGGCTGCCGTATTGGAAAAATACGGTTCAATGGAATTATCTGAAGTTTTGGCTCCTGCGATTCATTATGCAGAATTTGGATTTCCTGCTTCCAATGACCAAATTAAGAATACAATAAAAAATAAGGAAATTCTCCAACTAGATGAGGATATTGCTGCTATTTTCCTCAAAGGAAATGAAGCACCAAAAATGAATGAGAAATTTATTCAGAAGGATCTTGCCCATACATTAAAAGAAATTGCCCAAAAAGGTCGTAATGAATTCTATGAAGGTAAACTAGCAGAAAAAATTGTCTCCAGCCTACAAAGCAAAGGCGGATTATTAACAAAAGAAGATTTTTCCAACCATTATGGTAATTGGGCCAATCCCATTTCTTCTACTTATCGAGAATATACCATGTACCAGGTTCCCCCTAATTCACAAGGATTTGTTGGATTAATGGCGTTAAATATTCTTGAAAACTTTGAACTACCTTCTATCCCACATAATTCGTACCAGTATTATCATTTACTTATTGAATCACTAAAACAAAGCTTTCAAGATAGAAATAAATATTTAACAGACCCTAATTTCAATGAAATTCCCCTGGACCACTTATTAAGTAAAACTTATGCAAAAGAACTAGCAGATAAAATTTATTTGGACCAAACAAATGCTATAACGACCCAAAGCGTTGGCAATGATACTGCCTATGCAGCTGTTGTTGATGAGAGTGGAAATGCCGTTTCTTTTATCCAAAGTATTTATTTTGAATTCGGATCGGGAATTGTAGCGAAAGATACTGGTATTATTTTGCAGAATAGAGGCTCTTTCTTTTCCTTAAACGAAAATAATGTTAATTGTTTAGAACCTAAAAAACGCACTTTTCATACGCTAATGCCAGCTATGGCCTTTAAAGGTGGTAAACCTATTGTTTTATACGGGACACAGGGTGGAGAAGGACAACCACAAACGCAAACAGCCATCATTACAAGAATGCTTGATTATGGAATAGACCCTCAAACAGCCATTAATGAGCCAAGATTTGTATGGGGAAGAACTTGGGGAGATACAACAGAAGAGTTAAAGATAGAAAGTCGAGTCTCACAGGAAGTAAGAGATAAACTGAAACATTCCGGTCACCTTGTGAATTGTGTAGAAGACTTTGATGATATTATGGGACACGCTAATGCCATTCTTATCGACAGCCAAGGTTTCTTACATGGTGGAGTCGATCCAAGAAGTGATGGAGCTGCTATTGGGCGTTAAAACTACCGCGAAAAATTAATTTCAAGTTCGTTCTTACCACAAGCTACATTCTAAAATAAGTAACTTATTCGGTAAGAACGAACCTTTAACAAACTCTATAGCCTTATTCGTCTATGTCGTCTTCATCATTTGCATCATCTTTATCTTCGATCATATCTTCACCAGGATCATTATCATCTGTAGTTGGATCTAGATCATCATCTGTATTCTCATCTTGTACATCTGTTTCGTTGTCGTTATCCAAATCAGTATCTGGAACAACGTCATCCGTATCTAAATCGGTATCTTCAATTGTTGTATCATCATCTGGTGCTGGACTTTGATCATCATTGTCACCACAAGCTGTTAAAAGCATTGCGGATAACGCTGAAATACCTAATAACTTAATCCATTTATTCATTCGTTATACCCCTTTTCTTGATAAGTATCATCATGACCTTTAATAGGTCAATAATTAGGTTATCCAAGAAAAGAAAATTATTGCGGCTTATCCCCTAATTCCAATAATAAGCAAAGTTGTAAAGAATCATTTGTAAAAAAAAGAGAAGTCCTCCCGTTAGTTTACAGAATCTTCTTCTCTTTCTCCTTTTATGCTTCCTTTTTATCCCCAAGGGCAAACATGATTTCCGCTTCACAGGCAATTTCACCATCAACAGTAGCTACACATTTTCCCTTTCCGAAGTTTCCGCGCACTCTTGTCATTTCTACCTCAAGTCGCAGTTGATCTCCTGGATATACTTGTTTTTTAAAGCGACAGCTATCAACTCCAGCGAAGAATGCCAGTCTCCCTTTGTTTTCTTCTTTAATCAACATAGCAACTGCCCCAACCTGCGCTAACGCCTCTACAATCAGCACACCTGGCATTACTGGGTATTCCGGAAAATGTCCATTAAAGTACTCTTCATTGGCAGAAACATTTTTAATCCCAACTGCTTTTTTGCCTTCTTCCACTTCTAAAATTCTATCTACTAATAAAAAAGGATATCGGTGCGGAATAATTTCTTTAATTTGATTGATATCTAACATTTGTGACCTCCTACTAATATGTGGTTATATATTATTGTACTAAATAATCCTATAAAAAAGGAAGGGATATCCCTTCCTTTTTTAAAAGATGTTTTTTAGAGAATGTGTTAATAGCCTGTCACTCTAAAAAGTTATAAAGCGTATTTTAGGTAAGCCACAATCAAAGAAAGGAGATATAATTGCTATTTTTTACAAATCCACGCTTGTTTACTCTTCATTTATTAAATTGACAATATGTGTCCAAGTTTCCTTTTTAAAGGTATCGCTTGCTTTACCGTCTCCCATTACACTATACCCGACAAGCGCGCCTGCTAGAACACTGACAACCATTATTAAAACGATGGCAATTATGCGCAGCCATATAGGAAACAGACGAACTCTAACTTGTCGTTTAGGAGAAGCATTCTCTTCTGAATTCTTCTTCTCTTTCCGTAATTCTTTTACCTGTTCTCTTGTCTTAACCATTTCCTGACTACTGCTATTTAATGCCATCATTTTTCTCCTTTTTAACGTATTCCATTCACTAATCCCATCATCTGATCTGCTAAAGAGATGGATCTGGACTGAAATTGATAGGAGCGCTGTGTAGCAATCAGATTAACCATTTCTTTGCTTATATCTACATTCGATTGTTCCAAGGCATTTTGCTTCATCCCAATTTCATTTCTTCTAGCACCGTCTAGGTCTAAAATTGCTTGGTTTTCGTCCGCTGAGTCAGAAAGTCGGTATACATTATCCCCCGTTTTTTCAAGACTTTGCGGATTGTTGGCATAGGATATACCGAGATTCACCATTTCCTGTCCACCGTTATTCAACTGAACTGTTAGCGTTCCTGTTGATGAAAAAGAATATTCTTTACTATTATTATTTAATAAAATTGGGTTATTATTCTCATCAAGGATAGCATGGCCATCTTTTGTAACGAGCATATTTTCATTATCAGATACTGGAGATAAGTACATAGCTCCATCTCTTGTATAGCGAACTTCCGTTTCTCCACCGTCTTGCACTAGCACTCTGTATAATTGTCCTTCTTTTGTTAACGCCGTATCTAAAACACGATCGGATGCTTTTATGGTTCCCTGTGTCATCACTAACTGTGTTTGAGCAATTTTTGCCCCTACACCTTGTCTGATTCCGTTTGGAGTTTGACGATTGACTTCTTGCGTTTCATCAGCTTGGTTATTAAATTGCTGAAAAAGCATATCCGTAAAGGTTCCATTTTGTTTTTTATAGCCAGTTGTATCAACATTGGCCATATTATTACTAATGAGATCCATTTGCTTTTGTAGCTGTGTTAATGTATTACTAGCCGTTATCATCGTTCTATTCATAGCGATTCCCCTTTACTACCCTTTCTATCGAAAAGCTGCTTTCGGAAAGCTTTTGCATGTAGCTTACAATCAAAATGGTTTATATTCCCCTATTGAAAAAAGCATTTATTTTAGAGAAATTCCAAAATAATCTAATCTTATATTTTTCCAATTTCATTTGCAGCTTGGTCCATGCTTTTATCATATGCCTGCAGCATTTTCTGATTTGCTTCAAAAGCACGATATGCTGTCATCATATCTGTCATGGTTTGGGCTGTATCAACGTTGGAATTCTCTAAGAATCCTTGTTTTATCTGGAAATTCACTTCATTATTTGCGTATGCACTCGGAAGTTCTGCACCGTCTTGCGCTCGATATAAGCCATCGCCCTCTTTGGAAAGCTGTTCTGGTGTATCTGTGTAGCTTATTCCAAGACGATATGCTTCCCCGTTACTCCCAGTAATCACCCCATCAGATGTAACGGAGAAATCTGTGCTAGTTAGTTGAATGGGTTCATTATTTTCATTTAAAACACGTAATCCGCTAGCAGTGGTTAAATAGCCTTGTCCGTCTAAAGTGAAATTTCCATTCCGTGAATATGCTATTTCGCCATTTGCATTTTGGATAGTAAAGAATATGCTGCCACTAGGATTTGTACCATTCCCTGGTACATTGACATTTAATAATGCCAAATCCGTACTTAGTTCCGTTTGATTAAGGTCTCCCTGTGTAAATTTTGGTGTCGCTTCCTGCATATAGACTCCTGTTGCTAAATAGCCTACTTCTTCTTTGTCTACAACACCAACTGCATTCTTGCTAACACTTTGCTGTAATAATTCCGGGAAGGCTCTCATAGACGATTGATCTGTTTTAAAACCTGGTGTCGTACTATTTGCCATGTTATTGGAAAGCATTTCTGTCTTACGCTGTTGTGCAAGCATACCAGAGGCTGCTGTATAGAATCCTTTAAACATACTTGTCTCCAATCTATACAATATTTTCGATTCTCATATATATATTCTATTATAAAAAAAATATGGAAATATTACATTAAATTTTGTTGAAAAAAGTCTAAAAATGTTTGTATTCATCATTTATTATATCGGGTTTCCATCATAACAATCTACTGGTAGATATAGGGGGAGTTTTAAAGGACGTTCACTTTCAATAATTCCTTCCTTAAAGCAAAAAAATCGGAACAAGAAAAAATTTTCTCATTTCCGATTTTTTAGGTTTAATGTTTCGTACAACGGGTATGAAATAACTAGATTTCATTTTCCTATGCATAAACAAGAACTTTTCGCTCTTGTTTATGCCCCCCATATTTATTAGCTTAATTTTCTTTTTGGGAGACGATCAATGTTATCTAACATAATCCCAGTACCTATTGCTACACAATCCATTGGATTTTCCGCCACTAATACAGGAACTTTAAGTTCATCCGCCAACAGTAAATCAATCCCATGAAGCAATGCTCCACCACCTGTTAAAATAACCCCACGATCAATAATATCTGCTGAAAGCTCAGGAGGTGTTCTTTCTAGGACACTTTTCGCAGCTTGAACAATTACAGACACCGATTCTCTTAATGCTTGTTCAATTTCATCTGAATAAACAGTAATCGTTCTAGGAAGTCCAGAAACCATATCGCGGCCACGAATATCCATTTCTTCTTTTCTAGATCCAGGGAAAACAGTTCCGATATTGATTTTTATATTTTCAGCAGTACGTTCTCCGATTAACAGCTTATATCTGCGTTTAATATATTGAAGGATTTCATTATCAAATTTATCTCCAGCCATTTTTATACTGGAAGATGTAACGATATCACCCATTGAAAGTACAGCTACATCCGTTGTACCGCCACCAATATCAACAACCATATTTCCGCTCGGTTGGAAAATATCCATTCCAGCACCAATTGCTGCAACTTTTGGTTCTTCTTCTAGATAGATTTTCTTTCCTCCGCTTTTCTCTGCTGCTTCTTTAATTGCCTTTTGTTCCACACTTGTAATATTTGTCGGACAGCAAATAAGAATTCTTGGCTTTGAAAGAAATCCTTTTACATTTAATTTATTGATAAAGTGCTTTAACATCGCTTCCGTTACGTCAAAATCAGCAATAACGCCGTCTTTTAATGGTCGGATAGCCACGATATTCCCAGGTGTACGTCCAACCATACGACGTGCTTCTTCTCCTACTGCTAATACTTTGCCTGTATTGCGATCTAATGCCACAACAGAAGGCTCGTTTAATACAATACCTTTTCCTTTTACATGAATTAGAACATTCGCTGTTCCTAAATCTATACCAATATCTCTAGCAAACATTAAATACGCTCCTCCTTTGTCTTAGCTTATCCTTTTATTTGATTTAATCATTTCATTTTCCTTATAGAGACTAAGAGCTGGCTTTCACACTATATGTAACGATATCTTCATACTTAAGTTTCATTAAATGACACTACTGGCCAATAAATATTCATTTTTTCTTTATTCCTGTTTAAAATGGGTTTTATTCGCACAGCTTTCCGAAAAATGCCAGCCATTATTTTTATCGCTTAAATATGTCTTACTTATCGCTCTATATTAAATCAACCATTTTTTCTTTTTCAATAGACGAATTATGTATGTTTTTGGTTAAAATTTTGTATGTTTTTTCTCTATCTATTTATACCACTCTAATTTTTTATTCTATCACAAGGATGCAGAAATAAGTAACTTTTTGTCAAAAAAATGAGTTTTTTTTCACAAAAAGAATTTATAATTATGTTAGGCAGCTCTTAAACGACCACCACACCATTTTCAAGCTGGTTATGTTTTCTTTACAAAAGAAAAAGGACATTGATTTCAAAGTCCTTTAAAGCTATTATGTACCTTTTCTTAGCATATCAATCAGCGTCTCTTTTTATACAAATCTTTTTTTCTATCGATGAAGTCACCTCCATCGATAGACTGTTGTAGCTGCATTTCACAAACTTTCCTTTCTGTTTTAAAAATCACTAGGGCATTTTTATCCTTATTTTTTGCCATGCTAACAGTTCTACAAAATTGCCCCATTTGCTTTTTACTGTACAGTTTCCCCTTCTAACTCTTCTTTTTTATACTTCATTTTAGTTGCTTCCCCACCACGCAGATGTCGAATTGATTTATGATAATCAAGTATCTCTTTTACTTCATTTGCTAAATCTGGGTTAATTTCAGGAAGTCTTTCTGTTAAATCTTTATGGACTGTACTTTTGGATACGCCAAACTCCTTCGCTATTACGCGAACCGTTTTTCTCGTCTCCACGATATACTTTCCAATCTTGATAGTTCTCTCTTTGATGTAATCGTGCACACCACTCGCCCTCCCTAAATTGGATGTGAGAAGTGTGAAATGAGACTCGCTTTTCGCTTCATCGAAATTCTTCATCCCGCACGTTTCCTTTCCTACAAAATACGATTCTTCATGCGGCAGAAAGTCAAAGGCTTTCTGTACTTATTATGATTAAACATGTCCTCGACTACATATCCATTGTCTTCAAACGACCCCTCACTCCAAACTTCCTCTTTGTAAGGTTTGTAACATTTTATTAGCTTGGATGATACTTTATGCAGAAAAATATGAATAGGGACAAGGTTTGTCTAATTTTTTTTATGATTTCTTTGATTTTAATGAGTTTTTTAACTAAAATTCTTTATTTTGCTGAATTAAAGAAGGTTTATATGGAGAGCACATGAGGAATTTAAAATGTGGATCGATTATTTGAGAATGAAATACTACTACCCTTTAATAAGCTTATTTATCCAAAACTGATTGTTTCCTAAGGACAATTATTTCCCGAGAAATTTGTCAGTTTCCGTACCTAATTGGCAACTTCCATCAAACATTTCTTAAAACATGGAAATAAACCTATTACTTTTTACCTAATAAAGATTTGAATAGGTGAATTAACGGAACTAGCACCATCATGAAAGGAAGGAGGAATTTATCTAAAAGCTTAGTTGTTTACATAAACGCGGCTTCTCATTTCGACATTTCCCATGCTAAAAATATTTTTTTCGCGTAGAAAGTTATATAGACATAAAAAAAGAGTGCTATAAAGGGCTTCTTACTTTGCAAAAGATGATATCTCATGCATGTAAGAAACCGATTTATAGCAACCCCTATTTTCACAGTTTTTCAATTATGCGTTCGGATCTGTAGTTCCTTCTGCATCTTCATCCTGATTAGAATTTATTCCATTTTCTAATGAGTTATCTGTTGGCATTTCTTCATCAGCAGATTCAGACTCTTCCACCTCTGAATCAGCTTCTGATGTAGCACCAGAAGTATCATCACTTTCCAAAGCACTTAATGGCTTACCAAAATAATCAATTGGGTTTACCGCAACATTGTCTTTTCTTACTTCAAAGTGAACATGAACACTTGCATCTTGATTTAACTTACTTTTTCCAGCAGTGGCTAATGGTTGACCTTTTTCCACTTCATCTCCAACTTCTACTTGGAAATCCTTCACAGACTGGTAATATGTTTTAATCCCATTTTCGTGATCAATTTCAATCGTGTTACCTAATAGAGAATCTTCCGCCACTTTCGTAACAGTTCCGCTTAAGGCAGCTACCACTTCGAATTCGCTATCATCTTCCATTTTTAAATCAATACCTGTGTTTGGCTGATATTGATTATTATAAAACACTAATGATTCAGCTTGTTTTTCTTTACTAGCCGTATTATCGTAGAATTCCTTTTGTGTAATAAATGACTCTTCATCTACTACTGGCCACGCAAAGTTTTCAAATTCTTTTGCTACTGGTTCTGCAGGTTCATCGATTTGCTTTGTTGGCATATCAGCATCATATTTATACTTATCTGTTTCTGATGCGCTATTTTGATACCAAAGAACACCTGTTAGAATAATAGCAGCACTTGCGATATAAACGGCTGGAAATGCCCAACGCTTTTTAAAAAAGCTTTTTACTTTTGACTTTTTTGGAGAAGTACGTTTGTTTTCTTCCTCTCTCATTTTATCATCACCTCAGCAATCATTCTGAACAGATAATGATAAATATATACCTATTAGCAAAAAAATTTTTTTAGACTTATTTTTCGACAAAGTTCTTTATTATATACATGGAAATTTATTTTTTATTTGTAGCGTAGAAAAAAGCAAGTCTCGGGATGGAGACTTGCTTAGTTTGAGTTTGGCTGATATTCTCGTTGCTTTGGCTGATTTCCTCGCTGCTTTGGCTGATTTATCATTATTTTGGCTAATACCCTCGCTACTTTCGCTGATTTATCACTATTTCGGCTAATACCCTCGTTACTTTCGCTGATTTTCTTATTTCTGAGCTGTATATTTCGTCAGCATATCATCTGAGGCAGTGACTTCAACCCCTTTATAATAGTATTTAACGATTTCATCATATGTTTTTCCGTTGGCTGCCATTCCGTTTGCTCCATATTGGCTCATTCCGACTCCATGACCATATCCCTTTGTGGCAATATATACAGTCTCTCCTTTTCGTTCCATAGTAAAGTCAGTTGATTTAAGATTTAACTTTTCTCTAATATCTGTTCCTGACATCTCTTTTCCGTTGATTTTGGCACTTGCTATTCTTTTTCCCTTTGTATATTTAATATCTTCTAATACTTCACTACCAGTCCCTAAAGACACTCCTAGCGTCTTCTCAAACTCCTTTACAGTCAATGTCACTTCCCCATTAAACTTAGGAGAATTAACATCCCACGGGCTTTCTACGCTTTGTAAATAGGAGATAGAATTTGGCCATATTGCATCTGAGTTTTCCGTGTAGCCATTGCTTGTGGAGAAGAAAGTGGCATCAATCGGATCACCTTTATAGGTTAAAATTTGTCCCTTTGTAGCAGCTACAGCTTCTTCGATTTTTTCCATATTCTTTTTCCAATCATAACCGGCATTTTCCCAAATTTTCTTTAACTCGTCTTGATTGTTGTATACTTGATAATCAATTGTGTCTCCAACAAGGGCACCGTCTGGTAAATCTGATTTTTCTTGATTCATCATTCTTTTTACAATATATGTTCTGGCTGTTAAGGCTTGTGCTTTCAATGCTTCCATTTCAAACTTTGCCGGCATTTCAGAAGCAACAACCCCAACTACATATTCTTCTAAATCTAATTTCTCAACTTCTTGCTTATTCTGCCTGTATACGGCTACTTCTATAGCTGGCTCTTTGGCTTCTGCAGATTCTACATTACTGTTTGGCTCATCCTTTTTTTCCTGAATAGAGGGTAAAACAAGGATTGTGGGAACAAGTAAAGTGATAGCAAACAGAATAACTCCTAGTACGATGAAAGGTTTGATTTTAATCATGAATGAAAAGCCTCCATAAAATAGAAATAAGACCTTCTAACTGTCTCTAAAACATTCTTATGGAGGTGGACAAGCTTTTATTCCTTCTTTTTCTGTTTAAATCGATAGCTTTTCACTAAAAAAATTGTTCTAAATATGTCGGTTTTGCATACTATTTTAGCAATCCTGTTATTTATGCACCTCTTGTTATTTCCCCATTACATAACACCTTTTCCATTAGCCATTTTTAAAGGAAGCTAATACCCATTTCGATTTGTTTTTAAAATATTTTTTACATGCTATGTATAATTTTGCCCACAAAAAAACAAACTTTATTTATCTGAACGTAAACGATAAATAAAGTTTGCCCTTTGTTTTATGCATTTAAATCCGCAACATAGCTTGCAGTTAATGTTAATTCACTTTCTTCCGTAATTCTTTCGATATCAGCACCTAAGGCAGCTAATTTCTGATGGAAATTTACATAGCCACGATCTAAATGCTTAAGCTCTGTAACGCGCGTGATACCATCAGCTACAAGTCCAGATAAAATCAGAGCAGCAGCGGCACGCAAATCTGTAGCAGCTACTTCTGCTCCTTGCAGATTAGTTGGTCCGTTCATTACAACTGAACGACCTTCAATTTTCACATCGCCATTCATGCGTCTGAATTCTTCTACATGCATAAAGCGATTTTCGAAAACTGTTTCCGTAATCATACTTGTTCCTTTTGCACGAAGAAGTAATGCCATCATTTGTGATTGCATATCTGTTGGGAATCCAGGATGAGGCATTGTTTTAATGTCTACAGCTTTTAAATTCTCAGCACTAACAACACGAATACCATCTTCTTCTTCTTTGAAGATAACACCCATCTCTTCCATTTTTGCAATTAAAGAAGATAAATGCTCAGGAACTGCACCCTGTACAAGTACATTTCCGCCAGTGATAGCAGCAGCAATTAAGAATGTACCAGCTTCGATTCTGTCAGGAATAATAGTATGTTCTGTACCATGTAGCACTTCCACACCTTCGATACGAATTGTTCCAGTACCTGCACCTCTTACTTTTGCTCCCATTTTATTTAGGAAGTTTGCTAAATCCACAATTTCTGGTTCTTTTGCTACATTTTCTACAATTGTTGTACCTTCTGCTAAGGAAGCAGCCATCATAATATTTTCAGTAGCACCTACACTTGGAAAATCAAGATAGATTTTTGCTCCTTGTAAACGGCCTTCTACTGAAGCTTCGATAAATCCATTACCAACCTGAACCTTTGCTCCCATTGCTTCAAAGCCTTTAAGATGCTGATCAATTGGTCTTGAGCCAATTGCACAACCTCCAGGTAATGCTACTCTTGCATGGCCATTTCTAGCTAACAATGATCCCATAACTAAAACAGATGCACGCATTTTTCGTACATATTCAAATGGTGCTTCCACACTTAAGTCCCTTGATGCATCAACGGTTACTTCACCATTTTCAAAATGTACATCTGCATTCAAATATCTTAATACTTCATTAATCGTATATACATCTGAAAGAGTCGGAACTGATTTAATTATACTTTTTCCATCACTTGCTAATAATGTAGCGGCGATCACAGGCAAAACGGCATTTTTTGCGCCTTCCACTTTAACCGTTCCATTTAACCTTTTTCCGCCGCGGACGATGATTTTATCCAAAGTCTATTCCCCTCCGCGTCCAATATCTCTATATTAATATTCAATCGTTATGATGGGTGTGCCAACTACGAACGTAGTTTTTCCTCCCATATCTTGTGTTCTCAATCCTATTTGTACGTTCATTTCCTTTTCGCTATTATCAATTCGTTCTTCAAATAAGGGCGAATAAGCGGAGGTGGATATAAAATCACCCTCTTCCAACGCCTCTACTTCTTTTGCTTGAAATGCATTTAGCAATTGGTTAACTTTATAAGGCAAAGTCCCATTCATCTTATCACTGAATTCGCCTTTAATACAAGAGAAAATTGTCGGTTCCCCACGAAATATGTTAGAAATTTTTTCGTTAATTTCCATATCTAACCTTTTCATTTCTTTATCCTCTAACTTTTTCCCTCTCACCTCATAAATAATATATGATTGAACGGTATTAGTTGTTAAAGAAGTGGTTATAATAATACTTTCTTCCGTTTGGTTACTGGATGGAACGATCATTTTTGCTTGCCAGTTTTGATGTGTTTTCATTTCTACCCAGTCACCATTTGGGAAAACTTTTTTCAATTTTGACTGATATGCTTTTGCATCTTCTATACTTGTAACATTATCCAGCCTTTCTCTTGCATGCAGAGACCATTCATTTATTGCTACGTTTTCTTGTTTTTGTAAAATTTCATTTATTGTTATTAAATCTGACTTTGTTCTCGCGATAGTGATGTTATTCCCAAATGTTAGGCAAGCCAAACCAATTATAATTATTATAATAATTAACGTTTTATTTATCTTCATTTCAATTCCTCCCCCATACTACCATTGTTTCCAGAGAGAAGAATTGCATACTAGTGATTAATCGTCACTTTTTGACATGAATAAAACATTAACCAAGGAACAAACTATTTAAGCACACAAAATGAATTTTACTGAAAAAACGAAGCAATGAAAACATGTATGAAGACCTATCTTTTCTTATTAATTGTTTCTATTTTTGGTAATTAATTCAATATTAATGGTAATTGTTGTGACCAACTTAAGTAGTCTAGTAAAAAGTTACTGACAATCGAACCCATAATAATGGCTAATAATACATACAATACTCTTGCCTGGAAAACTCGATTTTTACGAAGAAATTTCTCGAAGTTTAGTGACTGTAATGCCCACCACGAAAGAGCTATAAACACGATATGTATTAATATACTTAGTAATGCCTGTTGTCCAAAAGCATCAATCATTTTTTCCTCCAATCTATCCTTTCAGATTCAACTATTATTTGACGTATTTACCTATCAAAAGGTTTCACTTTTGATTCAGGTATTTTTTTGATTTTTTGTCTGTTTAACCACAGCTTGATATTCTCTTTTTCAAAGCACTCCACAGATTAAAAAAAGCCCCCTTAGGGACTTTTTAGTATTTTTTCTCAACAATGGATATACGATTCATTGCACGTTGAAGAGCAAGTTCTGCACGTCTAAAGTCTACATGCTCTGACTTTTGAGCATGTAATCTTTGTTCTGCGCGCTCCTTAGCACGTAAGGCACGATCATAATCAATTTCTTCCGCTAATTCAGCAGATTGAGCAAGTACTGTCACCTGATCCGGGCGAACTTCTAAAACTCCACCATTCACCGCTAGATATTCAGAATCTGAACCTTTTTTCAAATGAACAGCTCCTATTTTCAGTGGAGCAACCATCGGAATATGTCCTGCTAAAATTCCAAGCTCTCCACTTTCTGCTTTTGCGATCACCATATCTACATCTGATTCATGCACCGGGCCATCAGGAGTTACTACATTGACTTTAATCGTCTTCATTACTACCCCTCCTGATTAGTTTATACTTCCACACCCATAGATTTCGCTTTTTCAATTGCTTCTTCGATACGTCCAACTAAGCGGAACGCATCCTCTGGAAGATGATCATATTTTCCATCAAGAATATCTTTAAATCCTTTTACGGTTTCTTTTACAGGTACATAAGAACCTTTCTGACCTGTAAATTGCTCCGCTACATGGAAGTTTTGAGATAAGAAGAATTGGATTCTTCTTGCACGGTGAACGATTAATTTATCTTCGTCACTTAGCTCGTCCATACCTAGGATACTAATGATATCTTGAAGCTCTCTATATCGTTGTAGTGTAGATTGTACACTTCTTGCTACATTATAGTGCTCTTCGCCAACAATTTCAGGAGAAAGGGCACGAGAAGTAGAAGCAAGTGGATCTACTGCTGGGTAAATACCCATCTCTGTTAATTTACGCTCAAGGTTTGTTGTTGCATCCAAGTGAGCAAATGTTGTAGCTGGCGCTGGATCTGTATAGTCATCCGCTGGTACATAGATAGCTTGGATAGATGTTACAGAACCTACATTTGTTGAAGTAATACGTTCTTGTAATCTACCCATTTCTGTTGCTAACGTCGGCTGATAACCAACCGCTGATGGCATACGGCCAAGCAATGCAGAAACCTCAGAACCAGCTTGTGTAAAGCGGAAGATGTTATCAATGAAGAATAGAACGTCTTGTCCTTGTTCATCACGGAAATATTCTGCCATTGTTAATCCTGTTAAGGCAACACGCATACGAGCACCTGGTGGCTCGTTCATTTGTCCGAACACCATTGCTGTTTTCTTAATAACGCCAGAATCTGTCATTTCATGGTAAAGGTCGTTTCCTTCACGTGTCCGTTCTCCAACACCTGCGAATACAGAAATACCACCATGCTCTTGAGCGATGTTATTAATTAATTCCTGAATTAAAACGGTTTTACCTACACCGGCTCCACCAAATAGACCAATTTTACCACCTTTAATATAAGGTGCTAATAAGTCTACTACTTTAATACCTGTTTCTAAAATTTCTACTTGTGTTGATAATTGTTCAAACTTAGGAGCTTCTCTATGAATAGAATCACGTCTAGCACTCGCTGGAATTTCGGAATCTAAATCAATGGTTTCTCCTAAAACATTAAATACACGACCTAACGTAACATCACCAACAGGAACAGAAATAGATTTTCCAGTATCTATAACCTCTGAGCCTCTTGTAACGCCATCAGTAGAAGACATTGCAATAGCTCGAACTGTGTTATCACCTAAATGAAGGGCCACTTCAAGTGTTAATTCTACGTTAGAAGTACTATTTGGACCTGGAACAACTCTTAATGCGTTGTTAATGTCAGGCAGACTTCCTCCATCGAACTTCACGTCAACAACTGGTCCCATAACTTGAAGAATTCGTCCTGTGCTCATTATTTTCCCTCCTAAACTTTCTTAAAAGCAGGTTCTGCTAAACCTTACGTCAAGCAGAACTTATTAATCATCGTTATTCTAACGCTGCAGCTCCACCAACGATTTCTGTAATCTCTTGTGTAATCGCAGCTTGTCTTGCACGGTTGTACTGTAGACTTAATTCACCTATTAATTCTTTCGCATTATCAGTAGAATTCTTCATCGCAGTCATACGTGCAGAATGCTCACTTGCCTTACTATCTAGTAAAGCACCGTATAGAAGACTCTCTGCATACTGCGGTAATAGCACATCAAGAATCTCTTCTGCTGATGGCTCAAATTCATATGATGTCAATGTAGTATTCGTAGCATCCATATCCGTTAAAGGAAGAACCTTCTTCTCTACTACATCCTGTTGAATTGCACTTACATAATGACTGTAATAAACATTGAGCTCATCAAAAGTACCATCATCAAACATGCCTACTGCTTTACTTGTTACATCTTTAATATCTAGGAAATCTGGTAGGTCTGGTATTCCAACTACATCCAAGATGACATTATGTCCTTGTTTTAATAGGAAATCTCTACCGATTCTTCCAATGACAATAATGGCATACTCCTCTTTTGATTGATGTCGCTCATTAATTGTTTGATTCAATTTTCTAAGTACGTTACTGTTGTATGCCCCTGCCAGTCCGCGTTCGGAAGTGATGACAAGATAGCATGTTTTTTTAACAGGACGCGTTTGAAGCATTGGATGGCTAACGCCTGAGCTGCCGAGCGCTACTGAATGTGTCACTTCTTCCATTTTAGACATATACGGAATAAATGCTTTTACATTAATAACTGCTCTATTCATTTTAGCCGAATATACCATTTGCATGGCTTTCGTAATTTGGCTAGTCTTTTTAGTTGATTCAATACGAGCTTTTATATCACGTAAAGATGCCAAAGATTCTCACCACCAATCTTTAAGTTTGCCTTCTTATTCAGAAGCTACAAACGTTTTTTTGAAATCGTTAATTGCTGCTGTCATATCATCATCAGATGGAAGATCTTTTGTTGAAACAATCTGTTCTACCACATTTGTATGATTGTGATCTAGCCAATTTAAGAATTCTTCTTCGAAACGTCTAATATCAGTAACAGGAATATCATCTAAGTGACCACGTGTTAGGGCATATAGAATCGCAACCTGTTTTTCTACTTTTAACGGTTTATTAAGATCTTGCTTCAATACTTCTACTGTGCGAGCACCACGATTTAATTTATCTTGTGTCGCTTTATCTAAATCAGAGCCAAATTGAGCAAATGATTCTAGCTCACGGAATGATGCAAGGTCCAGACGCAATGTTCCTGCAACCTTTTTCATTGCTTTGATTTGTGCAGAACCACCAACACGGGAAACAGATAAACCTGCATTTATCGCTGGGCGTACACCAGAGAAGAATAAATCCGATTGTAAGAAAATTTGTCCATCTGTAATCGAAATTACGTTTGTTGGAATATAAGCAGAAACGTCCCCTGCTTGTGTTTCAATAAATGGAAGAGCCGTAATAGAACCTCCACCTTTTGCGTCGCTTAATTTAGCAGCACGCTCAAGAAGACGAGAATGCAAGTAGAATACATCCCCTGGATATGCTTCACGACCTGGAGGACGACGAAGTAATAGGGACAATTCACGATAAGCGGATGCTTGTTTTGTTAAATCATCATATACGATTAAAACATGCTTACCGTTATACATAAATTCTTCACCCATTGCTACACCAGCATATGGAGCTAAGTATAGTAGTGGTGCTGGTTGAGAAGCAGAAGCTGTGACAACGATTGTGTAATCTAATGCACCATTTTTACGTAGTGTTTCTACCGCGTTACGTACAGTTGATTCCTTTTGTCCAATCGCAACGTAGATACATACCATATCTTGGTCTGCTTGGTTAAGGATGGTATCAATCGCAACAGATGTTTTACCAGTTTGACGGTCACCGATAATTAATTCACGTTGTCCACGACCGATTGGCACTAATGCGTCAATCGCTTTAATACCTGTTTGAAGCGGCTCGCTTACAGATTTACGATCCATAACGCCAGGTGCTAAAAATTCGATTGGACGTGTTTTTGTTGAATTAATTGCTCCTAGTCCATCTACTGGTTGTCCTAAAGGATTAACTACGCGTCCGATTAACGCATCTCCTACTGGAACTTCCATGATTCTTCCTGTACGACGAACTTCATCGCCTTCGCGAATATCTGTGTAAGGACCAAGAATAATGATACCTACATTGCTTTCTTCTAAGTTTTGAGCTAAGCCCATTACTCCATTAGAAAATTCAACAAGCTCCCCAGCCATACAGTTATCCAGGCCATGTACACGAGCGATACCATCACCAATATTAATTACCGTACCAACTTCGCTTACTTGAACTTCTGATTGGTAACTTTCAATTTGCTTTTTTATAAGAGCACTGATTTCTTCCGCTTTGATGCTCATGCGTTTCACCCCTATCTAAAGAATTACTATCCTAATAATTGTCGTTGTAGACGGTTTAGCTTCCCTTGAAGACTACCATCAAATATTTGATTACCTATTCTTACTTTAATTCCACCTAATAGGTTAGAATCAATGATATTTTCAATATTTAGCGATATTTTCCCAACTTTTGCAGCGAAAGTAGCTGAAATAGCTCTTTTCTCATCCATAGTTAACGGTTTGATGGAATATACTCTTGCATCTGCAACCCCTTTTGCTTCATTTACAAAAGCAATAAATTGATCACAAATACTAGTAATCATCTCTTCCCGATGGCGATCAATCAGTAGCATCAAAAGATTTTGTATATACTCACTTGCTGAAGCAAATGCTACTTTCACCATTTCTTTTTTCTTTTCTAATGAGATATTAGGAGATTGTAGAAATGTATGAATGTCTGGCGAAGAGGTTAAAAGTGATTTCACTACGCGAACTTCTTCATCCAATTGATCTATCTGTCCGTTTTCTTTGGCGATTTGGAAAAGGGCTAAAGCATAACGCTTTGCAACACCTGTATCCATCATCGTTTCTCGCCTACCTCTTGAATGTAATCATGAATTAATTTTTCTTGATCTTGCTCATTTAATTCTTTTTCGATCACTTTAGAAGCGATTAATACAGAAAGAGAAGTAACCTGATCGCGAATTGTTGCAACAGCTTTTTCTTTTTGTTGCTCAATTTCTACTAAAGCAGCATTTTTTAATCGTTCTGCATCTTTTCTAGCATCGTCAATGATTGTTTCTCTTTGAGCATCTGCTTGTTGTTTAGCTTTATCGATTAATTCTTGTGCGTCAGTACGCGCTTCTTTCAATAACGCTCTTTGTTCTTCTAATAGTTTGGCAGCTTCTAGTCTGCTTTTCTCTGCATTATCTATTTCATTTGCAACGAATTCCTCGCGATCCTTCATTATTTTCATTAAAGGACCCCAAGCAAACTTTTTGATTGCCCACAATAATAATAAGAAAGATCCTAATTGAACAGCTACGTCGCCGCCCGCGAATTCCATTACGGCACCTAATACTAATCCATTTGTGAACACGCTTGATTCACTCCTTTCAGGTAATGTGTTTTATCACATACAGGAAACCTTTATTCGCTTATGGAAAAAAGGTGAACATGCTTATTTATAAAATAATAGGAACAATTTTTGGCTATCAATATACTCAAATTAAGTATGGTATTGTAGGCTGCTTTGTCTTCCCTAATAGTTAGTATTTCTATTGAAATAACAACCATCTTCAAGAAAACAGCCTTTTTTTAAGAATTGTTGGTTTTAAATAAAGGAATGGCGAAGGTTCTTATCGAATGATCTTCGCCATAACTAAGGAATAATTTATTCTAAATCTATTAAAGAACCATAAATGCGATAACAACCGCCATGATAGGAATCGCCTCTACGAACGCAACCCCGATAAACATTGTTGATTGAAGCATACCTCTTGCTTCTGGTTGACGAGCAATCCCTTCTACTGTACGAGAAACGATTAATCCGTTACCTAAACCTGCACCTAGTGCTGCTAAACCAATTGCAATTGCTGCTGCTAATGAACCCATTATTAAAATCCTCCCTAAATTGTAATTATTATAAAGTTTGTCCATTTTCTGAACTGGGTATATATATTAATGGTCTTGACTTACTTTATGAGCCATATAAACCATTGTTAATAAAGTGAAAATAAAAGCTTGGATACTTCCGATAAAAATAGAGAACCCTTGCCATACCATTGTTAATGGGAAGGCAGCTATTGTACCAATAATATTTGTCTTAGCTAAGCTATTCACTAGTAAGTCTAGTAGAACCTCACCCGCAAAAATGTTTCCGTATAAACGAAGACCAAGTGTGAGTGTATTAGAGAATTCTTCGACAATTTTTAATGGTAGTAAAAATCCTACTGGCTGTACATACTCCCTAAAGTATCCTTTTGTACCACGCATTTTGACACCGTAGTAATGAGTTAAACCCACTACCATAATTGCCAACGTTAAGGTTATACCAGGATCGGCAGTTGGGGATTTCCACCAAAGCGTATGATCCACTGTAATAGCGAAAGGCAGTCCTAACATGTTGGAAATAAAGATGTACATAAGAAGGGTGATCCCTAATACGTGAAATCTTCCACCATCTTTCCAATCCATGTTATTCTTAATAATATTTCGGACAAAGTCCATTATCCACTCCATCAAATTTTGTCTGCCAGTTGGCTTCATTTGAAGATTTCGAGTAAGGAAAAATGCGATTAAAAACACAATTAAACTTGATACAACAATCATTAAAACATTAGATAGGTTAAAAGTTAATCCTAAAAACACTTTGGTAGGTGCTTCATGATGCAATATTACTCACCTCTTTTCTCACCATTCTTATGTAAAATAAAATAACGCACTAAATAATCTGCCATAATGACAATATAAGCTGTCATCAATCCAATTACAACACTTATTAAGTGAACTTTTTGTGGATATTCTACGGCAATTAAGCAAACAATTACTGCTGTCGCCATTCGAGAAAGAGTTCCTAAACCATAAACCTTCCCTTCATCTTCAATGGCTTTATCAAATACCTTTGCTCTTCTAACCAATAAGGTGAGATTGAATACACTGGCACTCGTTCCGACGAAGAGACCAAGAAAAACAGATTGATAGGGGGTAAGCGCCCAAGCAAATGCACAAAATGATAAAAAGAAATAAAGATATTTTTTAACCCTTATGTATATCTCAAATAATTGTTCCAAATCTCTATCCTCCTTTATTTTCAGGGCATCACTCTAAACCCGCGAAAAATAAAGCGAAGCAGAGAAAAAGCACATTCCTTTTGTATCATTTTACGGGTGTCAATCCAGATAATTTATCTTCAATTTCCAAAGACAAACTAGTAAAATTCACTTTTGCCCGTTAACTCTATTAACACTATCTCTGTGTTAAAATCTTGATACTCCGCGGGTGAAAACCTATTCATACCCCTTGTAAGCATACAATAGGGTATTGTCAATGTCAATGCATTTAAATACAAAAAAAAAATTCATTGCTCACCTTTTAACAATCTCTAACTTATAGCTTATTTTATTTTCAACATTTTTTCAAGCATGTCCTCTTTTCCGGCTTTTTTCGCAAAAACTTTGATTCGATAGTTTCCTGATTCGTCCAAATCTCCAACACTAAATACCCCTTTTAACCGTCCTCTTTTCACTTCTTTTTTCCAATCTAAAAACTGAATAAATTGTAATGTATCTTCCCGAAAAAGAGCTATTCCAAATTCTTCAGCGCCTGTCGGTAAATACGTCTCATATTCATAACTATTTTCTCCAGTCTTTTTAAGGAGATCAAACCCCATAATTCTAGGATAGTCTGGTTCCTCTAGTACATATAAATAAGGAAGTTTTATTAATTGCTCACCGGCCCTTACCTTAATTATACCATCTTGAAGTTTTTCATTAAAAAGATTACTGTCAATATTCATTATAATTGGGACATTTTTCTTCTGACCCGGTTTTAGTGTAAATGAAAGAGGCAATCGCCAGCTAATCCCCCTTTTTCCTTTTGGAAAATCAAAGGATATTTTCTCCATATTATCACCGACATTTTTAACCGTAATGTACGCCTTATATTGGTTTTGTTCTTTCACCAATTTGTATTTACCAAAACGAATACTTCCAGGCGTAATTAGAACATTAGCTTCTATCGCTTTATCAACTTGAATTCGACCTGCCCCTTGTTCATATACTTTATATGTCACATTTTGTCTATTTTTGACCGGTTTTGCTGTATTCATTAAAGATGCTTTCACTTCTTCTGGACCCCAGTCTGGATGCGCCTCTAATAACAATGCACAAGCTCCCGCAACAAAGGGCGCTGCCATACTTGTCCCTTGTAATGACATATAACCATTAGGGACTGTGCTATTTATCACTACTCCTGGCGCAAGCACATCTGGTTTAATTTCCCAAGTGCTAGTCACAGGGCCTCTAGAGCTAAAATCTGCCAATATATCTTTTTCCCATTTTTTTACTATTGTTAAATATGTTTCTTTTTTACGAATAGACTCTTTTATAAATTCTCCCTCCGCCTTCGTAATTCCTGCCACTGGTATAGCTACTTCTTTTTCTAGCATCCCTTGAAAAGGTCCTTCTATATTGTTGTATATAAGTACACCAATCGCTCCCATTTCATATGCGTTTTGCACTTTTTCTGTAAAGGTTAGTTCTCCTCTTTCCATTAATACAAGTTTTCCTTTTACATCGGTTAATTGATTTCTTTTCCCTATTCCACCACTTACTAAGTGAACAGAGCCTGTATCTGCCCATTCTTCACTATTTTCCATATTGGTTAAAGGGATTTTTTGATCATTTATAAGGATAAAAGGTGTATATATATTAGGAGTGGAGGCTCCAACTGAAATAGCTTTAGAGGCTGTACCTGGAGAACCGACCGTCCATTCTGCTGGGCCTGCATTCCCGGCAGCCGCAACGGCAATAATCCCCTTCTTCACTACTTCATTTAAGGCAAGACTAATCGGCAAATCTGGACCATTTACATCACTGCCTAATGAGAGGTTAATAATATCTACTTTATCTCTTACAGCTCTATCAATCGCAGCCAATATTTGCTCTGTTGTTCCAGAGCCCCCCGGACCTAGTGCTCTATAGGCATAAATAGTCGCATTAGGAGCCACACCTTTCATCTTTCCATCTGCTGCAATAATCCCAGCGACATGTGTACCATGAAAAGTATCTCTCCTGCCTAATCCCTTTGTTTCCATCGGATCCTGGTCCTTATCTACAAAATCATAGCCTTCCTTATAGTTCTTCTGTAAATCGGAATGCTGATAGTCTATTCCTGTATCTATCACACCTACCTTTATTCCTTTGCCACTTAGATGCTCTAATGATTTTCCTAAGAAATTTCTTATTTCATCTGCTCCTATAATTTCAACAGGGTCATCTGCTTCTGCCATATATGTTTGAACCTTTGATACTTGATTTACGCTTTCGCTTTGTTTTAACTTTTCCAGTTCCCATACTGGGCCTTCTACCGAAAAACCATGGAATACTTCTTTAAATATAAATCTTCTTTCTAAATGAGGGTATTCCTTAAGGAGCTCATCTATTTCTTGTTCGGTATAATTAGTCTTCGTATGCACAATGGCAATTTGTAATTCGTTTGGATTTTGCGAGGGTAAGTCTGGAGTTTTTAAGGATGCAGCTAATGTTGTATAGGATATGAATAGTGGGAAAATGAGGAGTATTCCAAGTGTTCTTTTTATCATGCCAATCACCCCTTGCAAATCATTATGCTTTTTATTCTGACCGCAAGTTGTTATTTTATGTATCCATGAAATCAGGTGTGACTTTTCTCACACAAACAAATGCCAATACTAATAATTTCGTTCAAGATGAATATAAATTAAAAAGGGAAATACTGCTTTTTTTATAAAGTTTGGTGCAAAAGTAAAAATAGGGTGGTTCTGTATGGAAATGGGGTTTGTCCATCTATCAGCCATTATCGTAGCAATTTTTCAAGTATTACTTTCAGTTAGTTATCCATTAGGAGAGTATGTGATGGGTGGTTCTCATAAGGGTTCTACCAAAAAAATTGCGGATTTTGAGTATATTAAATGCTATCATTCTCTTATTTATTAGTTTGATTTTTCTAACACATACAAATGTGTTAACCACCTTTCATTTTTTACCAACAAACATATTAGTCTGTGTTATTACCTTATACCTTGGTTTAAATACAGTAATTAATCTACTGTCTCAAAGTAAGAAAGAAAGGTTTATCATGACGCCATTATCATTCATTGCTTTTCTCTTATGTTTATTTGTCTTTTTATCTACTTTAAAACTTTGAAGCCCACTAAGAAGCTTGCAAGTCTTTTTCCTTATTTATCGAGTGTTCGAGAGGACCCGAACTTATCGGTTGGGATATAAGACAAAGCATCTGAGTTGAAAAATAGACGGAAGAATTTCGCTTATTTAGTAATTATTATTAAAAAAGGCTTAAATAGACGGAAAGATTCCGCCTATTGACTCGAATAATGCGAAAAAGGGAGATTTTGCTTTGCATAATCGGAAAAACTCCCCTTATTTACGCCGAAACAAGCACTATCATGCATTTATCCGAAAAATTCCGCTTATTTTCCTTTTGCCGGTTACTCGATTCAGGACAAAACATCTTAGTAAAAAGGGAGTGAGTCCAAAAGATTCTCATTTAATGCATTACGGTGAACCATACCAAAAGTAAGTGGTGAGGCTTTATATAAGGATTTTATATTCCAAATAAAGAAACTCGCCAATTCCAATGGCGAGTTTCCCATTTTATATACCAATAACGATGCCAAAGCTACTATCAAATCGCTACACATTTTAAGAAAAGCACCTCAAAACGGAATCCTTTGCTATTTTAGCCCGAGCATTTTTTGGCACGATTATTTTGTCCCAAATAATCTGTCACCAGCGTCTCCAAGACCTGGAACAATATAACCTTTTTCATTTAACTTCTCATCAAGTGCAGCAATGTAGATATCCACATCTGGATGAGCTTCTTTTAATGCTTCCACACCTTCAGGAGCAGCAATTAAGCACATAAATTTAATGTTTTTTCCGCCTCTGTTTTTTAAAGAGTGAATTGCTTCAATGGCAGAACCACCTGTCGCAAGCATTGGATCCACTACGATAAAGTCTCTTTCTTCTACATCGGAAGGTAACTTTACATAGTATTCGACTGGTTTTAATGTTTTAGGATCACGGTATAATCCAATATGTCCAACTTTAGCAGCAGGGATTAATTTTAAAACCCCGTCCACCATCCCGATACCAGCACGCAAGATAGGAACAATCCCTAGTTTTTTACCAGAAAGCACTTTAGATTTCATTTTGCTAACTGGTGTTTCGATATCAATTTCCTCTAATGGCATATCACGAGTAATTTCAAAAGCCATTAATGTTGCTACTTCATCTACTAGCTCTCTAAATTCCTTTGTACCTGTTTGGGTTTCTCTAATGTATGTAAGTTTATGCTGAATAAGTGGGTGATCAAATACATATACCTTTGCCACAACATTCACTCCGTTCCTTCATTATTAGTATAAATATCCTCTTTTTTCGACAGGATACTTCGTTAACACACTTCTATTCATTCTACAGAAAAAGTTTTGGCGAATCAACTGAAATCCTTTTCTAAATTCAAAAATTTTATGATAGTTTTCCCTAAAATCCAAGAAAAAAACCGAGCTTAAGAAAAGAGGACAATCATTAGGTCGTTTTCCCCCTTGATGATTGTCCTCTTCTAATTATAATTGTTTATACAATTCGAATTTGCTAGTTAATGTCGTTACTCTTTGAGCTGCCTCCGCTAACTTCTCAGCATTTTCATGGTTTTTAAGTGTAAAACCGATAATAGATGCAATTTCATCCATATCTTCTAAACCAAAGCCACGAGATGTTACAGCTGCTGTTCCAATGCGGATTCCACTTGTTACAAATGGACTTGCAGGGTCGTATGGAATCGTATTTTTATTAACAGTGATCCCCACTTCGTCTAATACTTGCTCCGCCACTTTTCCAGATAATCCTAAAGATTGTAGGTCAACTAATAGTAAATGATTATCCGTTCCATTTGATACTAAGTTTAATCCCTCTTTTTGTAGACCACTTGCTAATCGTTTTGCATTTGCAATAATTTTTTCTGCATACTCTTTAAAATCCGCTTGAAGCACTTCTCCAAAAGCAACTGCTTTCGCTGCGATTACATGCATTAATGGACCACCTTGAATTCCAGGAAAGATTGATTTATCGATTTTCTTCGCAAATTCTTCTTTACAAAGGATCATTCCACCACGAGGTCCACGCAATGTTTTATGTGTAGTTGTTGTTACAAAGTCAGCATAAGGAACAGGATTTTGATGTAGCCCTGCTGCGACTAAGCCAGCGATATGAGCCATATCCACCATTAAGTATGCTCCAACTTCATCAGCAATCTCACGGAATTTCGCAAAATCAATTTCACGAGGATATGCACTTGCTCCAGCAACGATTAATTTAGGCTTATGTGCTAATGCTTTTTCTCGAACATCTTCATAATTAATATAATGTGTCTCTTTATCTACTCCATACTCAATAAAATTATATTGAATACCGCTAAAGTTAACAGGGCTTCCATGTGTTAAATGTCCACCATGAGACAAGTTCATTCCCAACACAGTATCACCATGTTCTAAAATAGTAAAATAAACGGCCATATTTGCTTGTGCTCCTGAATGAGGCTGCACGTTCACATGTTCCGCACCGAAGATTTCTTTCGCACGGTCACGAGCAATATCTTCCACAATATCTACATATTCACATCCGCCGTAATAACGTTTGGCAGGATATCCCTCTGCATATTTATTTGTTAATACAGATCCTTGCGCTTCCATTACCGCTTCACTTACAAAGTTTTCTGACGCAATCAATTCAATTTTCGCTCTTTGGCGACCTAATTCTTGCTGTATTGCTTTAAAAACAAGTTCGTCTTGCTCCGCTAAATGCTTCATATGTAAATCCTCCCGACTATTCTCTCTATTCCACCGTAAATCTGCCTCTATTCTATCATGTATATATTTTAAAAAGAAAGAGTTAATTTACGAATTATTACGATAATATTTTTATTTTTGTTCGGTTTTTAGTGTTGTTTTTAAATGAATTATCTTATATTTATTAAAAACAACAGAAAAACATATATTCATCTACTATATTAGTAAAGTGAACCAGTAGAAAAAATAAATTTCTGAGTTACTAGAACTTATTTTATTCGCAAAAAATATTATTTAACAATAACACAGTCATCCGAGACCACTGAAAAACTGATAGCTATTGATGCTTGGTCGTAACCGCCTTTTAAACTTAGATGTGTAAATTATTTTCCGAGGTGACCACATGACTCATTGGGGCGAGCGCCGAGCCGCTTCACAGCTCACGCTCCTGCAGGGTCTCGGACTTTCTCGCTGCTCCCATAGGAGTCAAGCGGACACCTCTCCAAACCAACTTATTATTCGCTTTCAAATAAATAAAACCTCATTTTATTTGGAGAACTAGACTTTTTCAGTGCCCTCCAGTCATCCTCTGGGGGGTGTATAAGGACGACAATTTCGTTGAACTTTTTTAAAGAACTTTCCTTCTCGTTTGGTTTTATTTTATTGATAGAGGGGGATTTCTCGGTTACTTTTCTGACTATTTTTCTTCCTTATTTGTTACAGAGATGCTTTCTCTGTTACCTTCCTAGCTTCTTTTCTTCCTTTTGCGGCTCAGAGACAACTCCTTGTTCCCCTCCCCAGCATTCCTGTCTAAACAGCACAAACAAACCTGCTCAAACATCCTTTTCATCACGGCTTTTAGCAATCTAAAAGCTCTCAGCTGACAACCCATTAATATAAAAAAACCAATAAAATTCCTCCAATCAAACAAGGAATTTTATTGGTTTTTCCACGCTAATTAACAAGAAAGATTTTCTTTCGTTTTCTCATATACCGCTCTCGGACCGCCAATTAATTTCGGCCGTGACTTTGCAAGTGTAACATGTGCATTGCCAAGGTCTTTAAGGGACGTTCGTATTGGCACTGCAACATGCTTTACATGCATGCCAATAAATGTGTCGCCAATATCTATTCCGCCATCAGCCTGAATGAACTCAACTACAACCGGATCCTCCATGTGTCCGAATGCGAAGGTCGCCATTGCTCCACCTGCATGCCGAACTGGCACAACCGATACCTCTGGCAGATTTCTTGAATGCATTACTTTTCTCTCTACTACTAATGCTCGATTTAAATGTTCACAGCATTGAAAAGCAAGGGAGACTCCAGATTGCTGCTGATAATTCTGACATTCTTCGAAAATAAGTGAAGCAACATCCACAGTTCCTGCAGTTCCTATTTTTTGACCGATTACTTCACTTGTACTGCACCCAATCACAAATAAATGATGTTCTCCAAGCTGTGCCTGTTCTTGATATTCTTTTAGAATCGTTTGTAACTGTTCCTTTAGCTTAAGTGTTTCCTCATTCATATAAAACACTCCTTTTCAAGTTACCTACATTTCTTTTTACTATATCCATCATTGCACAAAGATATTTTGAGTACAAGTAATCTATTCTTTAATTTGGAATCGGCAGATTGTTTGCTGCAGCTCTTTTGCATGCTCTTGCAATTCTAATGCTAAGCTATCTACTTTGCGAATAAGTGCTGTTTGACTTTCTGTAATATTCGTTACCTGTTGTGCTCCTGCAGCTGTTTCTTCTGCAATTGCTGCCACTTCTTGCGATTGCTGTGTAGTATCATATATCTGCTCTTTCTGCTGATGAATCAACTCCGTAATATTAGCCGTAGCGTAGACCATTTTATTTGTTGTCTCATTCATCTCACTGAAAATGAGGCTTGTCTTCTCTCCATTTTCCGCTTTCTCCTGAGCATCCTCTACTTGCTTTGTAATTTGCTCAACAACATTTTTAACCTCTGCTTGCATATTACTGATGATGTCTGCAATTCCATCTACTGCTTTAGCACTTTCATCAGCAAGTCTTCTTACTTCTTCTGCAACAACACTAAACCCTGCACCATGTTCACCTGCGCGCGCAGCTTCAATAGAAGCATTTAATGCTAATAAATTTGTCTGTGAGGCGATTTCTCCAACAAGCTTCAATACCTCTTCTATTTCCTTGGAATGTATTTCTAAGTTTTGCACTGACTTTAGGGAATTCGTATTCTCCACTGCCAAATCCTTCATTCCTTCCACTAAAGAATGAACGACCTTATTTGTCTGAACTAATTTTTCTGACATTTGTTCTGAAATCGTTTTGGACATATTCGCTTTTTCTTCTACTGTAAGAGCGATATTCATGGATTCTTCAATAGACTCCGCTGAAGCTTGTACACTTTGTGCTGATACTTCAGCACCGCCAGCAATTTCTCCAACCGAACTAGAAATAGCTAGTGTGTGCTCGAGCGCATTTTCAGATTCAGCAGAAATCATTTTTACGGTTTCATTTGTTTTATTAAAGTTATTTTCAATGCTTTGGACCATTTCTCGTAAATTTAAAAGCATATGATTAAAAGCTAAACCTAAAGATTTGATTTCGTCATCTGATTTTGATACTTCAACATCTTGGCTAATATCCCCATGAGCTGCTTTTAACGCACCCTGTTCGAGTCTTTTTAAAGGTTTAATAATAAAACCAGCTGCTAAAAAGCCTAAAAAACCAGACCAAAATACCCCTAATAATAAGGTGACAATGTTAAAAAAAGCCGAACTAATAGCTATTTTACTTTCAATCGCCGGATAAATGATATACATACAAAAAGCACTTGTTGAATAGGTAATAATCGCTAAGATTGTAATAAATAATGCCAGCTTTTTTCTTAAACTAAACTTATAATGCACCTTGGTTCCCACTCTTTTTCCCCCTTGTAAATAAAAAGCACCTTACCACTCACTATTTCTTATTTTTTCCATTGTTTTATCAATCAGCATTTCTAATTCCTGATAGGTTTCTCGATACATGGAAACAGATCCCCCAAATGGATCACTAACATCACCATTTGGATCATCCTCTGCAAATTCTTTTATCGTAAACGTTTTCTCAATAGAGGATGGATATGCAGACGTAAGCATATTTTTATGTCCATTCGTCATGGTAAAAATATATGTCGCCCAATCAATTAACTCTTTTGTTACCACAGCAGAAGAATGACTATGCTGGATTCCCTTTTCAGTCAAAACTTCTTGTGCTTGCAAAGAAGCAGCATTTCCATCTATTGCATAAACACCAGCTGATTTTACTTCCACATCAGAAGAGAATTTATGCCTTAAAATAGCCTCAGCCATCGGACTTCTGCACGTATTACCTGTACAAACAAACAATACACGAATCATCACTTATCCTCCTTTTATATGTCTTTATTATAGACCAATTTACCTAAAATTTCTATTTACTTATAGTGAAACACTGTTCTTTTATCGGAGAAAACTAGTACATTTTTAGCATTTGTCTCTTGTTAATATTTTGAAAGTTAAATGTAGTTTTCAGAAAGTTTGTTTATAACATCAAAAATTATTTAAAAAGCGGCTCCCATCATTTGATGAAAGCCACTTTCCCTATCAAAATACAGCTGTAAAACTAATTAATAGCTTAATTCCAAATACAAGAAGGATTGCCCCTCCAAGCATTTCTCCATAGGAACCTAACCAGCCCTTTACTTTCCTACCGATTAGTAATCCTAGCCAGGTCAACACCATCGCACTAATTCCAAAACAAAGCAGCACAACTACGGTTCTTGCCTGGTATATTCCTAGACTTAAACCAACAGAGAAGCTGTCCAAACTTACACTGACTGCAAACAGAACTAACCCAAAGCCAACCGGTGTAATTCGGCTGGTCTCCACTTCTTTAAATCCAGTCCAGATCATTTGAATTCCTAATAAAACTAGCAAAGCTCCACCTATATATCCGGCTATTTCACTAAAGTTTTCCGAAAGAAGTTTCCCTGTAATCATACCAAGCAGTGGCATAATTACATGAAAGATTCCAATCACTAAGCCGATTTTTGCGATTTGCTTTAATCTTAGTTGAAACATCCCCATTCCGAGCCCAACAGAAAATGCATCCATACCTAAAGCAAATGCCATTAAAATAAGTGTAAATAGTTCTCCCACAATTGCAGACATTTTTTTGGCCCCCTTGGACTTGCTAATTAGAGATTATGCACGTCCAAGTTCATTTAGAAGTGGGATTCTGCAATATTTACAGATGAAAAAATTTTTTCGATACTTTATTTAATTACTTGATGGGAAGCAGCTTTCATTAGTCTATTCATAATCGCTTGTCCAACACCCTCTGCTGGAAACATCTCCCCAAAAATGATATCTATTTCCTTATGATCAAAGCTCCGCAAACCATCATAAAGCTCTGTAGCTACGGTGGATAAATCTGCCCGTTTTCCACAAGCATAAATAAAATCAGCTTGATAATAGTCTTTATTTTCTAACGTTGTAAGAATACCTACTTTATGTCCTTTTTGTTTTTCTTCTTCTACTAATAATTGAATTTTCTCCTTAGAACCGTCTACTAAAAACAATGGTGCATTCGGTGCATAATGGGTATATTTCATTCCAGGAGATTTCGGCTTAATTTCCTTATTAATCAGCGCCTGATCCATTCTTACTTCTCCCACAACACTTTCCAGCTGTTGTTTCGTAATACCACCAGGACGTAGAATAACGACCGTTTCCTCCGTACAATCGACAACCGTTGATTCAACTCCTACTCCCGTTGGACCGCCATCAACTATCCCTGCTATATAAGAATCTAAATCCTCTTTTACATGAGATGCTTTTGTTGGACTTGGTTTTCCAGAACGGTTAGCACTAGGGGCAGCAATTGGCAAACCAGATTCTTCAATGATTCGTAAAGCAACAGCGTGATCAGGCATCCGAATCCCTACTGTGGATAAACCAGCAGTGGCGATCTCTGAAAGCATCCCTTGCTTCTTTTCAAAAATAATAGTTAGTGGACCAGGCCAAAAAGCATCCATTAATTTTTCTGCTGTTGCCGGCACCTTTTCTACTAATTCATTTAATTGCGCTCGTTTTGCAATATGTATGATAAGCGGATTATCGGACGGTCTTCCTTTAGCAGCAAATATTTTTGTAATAGCTGAATCTTCCTTTGCATTTCCGCCTAATCCATAAACTGTTTCTGTCGGAAACGCAACGACCTCATTTTTTTTCAAAAGATCAGCAGCTTGTTGTATTTGTGAATAACTTTCTTCCTTATCCACATTTTTATCCACCGACCAATAAATTGTCTTCATTTTTATCCACCTTTTTCAATTCTTATATTTCTTCTTCAAAATCGCTTTTAATTCCCCATTTTTCGACAATACCATCATTTGCTGAAAAGGACAAGCACCTCATTAAATGGGGATAAAAATTTGATTTGTCCACAAATTGTGAATAAATAGTATGAAAAAGTGGATAACTTATGCTATTTATCCACAATATTCATAGGAATATACATGAAATGGGACTTATCAACAGTGAAAACGCTTTTTACTCCATTCGACTCTTTCAATATATGTGGAATATCGTCCATGTCTATCCTCTGAAACCCTAATAGCTGGAATAATTGAAGAGAATACTGGTTAGTAACACTGCAATAGATGGCATCCATCTCTTTTTCTTTTGCTAATTTTAGAGCTTGCTGAATTAAAAATAAAATATCTTCTACCGTTCCCTTGGAAAGGATCATTGAACGAAGCAAACCTACTTTTTCAAACGGCTCTATCCCGATTGTTCCAATAAGCGCTTGATCCTCTTCTGTTTCCATTAGCAAAAAGTAATCAAGCCATTCTTCTAATCCTTCTACTTTCACTTCTGCCTTGTTTAAAAAATCAGCAATTTTTTCTACATCTGTTGTTTCAGCTTGTCTAATAATATGCATTTCACCCGCCACCTCTTCATCTAGTATTTCTTCTATTACTATGAAAAGGGTGCAAAAAAAATGCTAGATTTTCTTACTTTAAACCAAACTCTTTTATTTTGTTATATAACGTTCCTCTGGAGATTCCTAACAATGTAGCTGCAGCACTCTTATTTCCATACGTTTTTTTGAGTACCTCTTCTATGCGCTGCATTTCATCCTCTTCCTTGTTCCCTTTTTCTTCTCGAATAGAAACTTTATACTTTTCTACAATTTCAGCAGGGATATGTTCCAGCATTATTTCGTTTTTGCCTTCACTTACCAATACACTGTGCTCTATCACATTATTTAGTTCTTTTATATTGCCTGGCCAATCATATGCACATAGAATATGCAATGCTTGGTGATTTATTTTGTCTACTTTTTTATTGTGTTTTTCGCTATACTTTTTCATGCAATCGCTAACTAAAACGGGTATATCCTCTTTCCGATTTCGGAGTGGTGGAATTTCAATATGGATAATACTAATTTGATAATAGAGCTTTTCATTAAACAGCCCTTTTCTTACTAACTCCCCTAAAGGCTGGGTAGAAGATAGGATTAATCTTGTTGCCGTTTTTTTCTGCTGTTCTCCTCCAACTCTAGCAAAAGATTGATTTGTCATATAATATAGAAGTTTTTCCTGAACAGGAAATGGCATTTTATCCACTTCTTCAATAAACAATGTTCCGGATTCTGCCTGCTCCATCTTTCCTTCTATTTCTTCTGTATCTCTCGAATCAAAGGTCATTTTCTGATAGCCAAACAGCTCCATTTCGATTAAGTCCTTCGGAACTGTTGAACAATTTAAAGATAGAAACGGTTTACTCCTCTTAGATCCACCATAATGAATAGCCTGTGCGAGCTGTTCCTTACCTGTTCCTGCTTCTCCGTTAATCAAAACTGGTATCTCTGCCGAAGCTACTTTTTGAGCAATTTCAACTGCCCTTTTTACCTCCTTGCTTTCAGATTGAATGGAGGAAAATGGCTCTTCTTTTTGTACATATAAAGATGAATTCGAATCTAACTCCTGATTTAAACGAATGAGCTTGGTTATATCCCGTTCTGTTGAAATACCACCAATTATTTCATTTTCAACAAGAACAGGGGAAGCGTTAATTAATACATGGGTATGTTCATTTGGCCGATGATAAGTTCCTCTAATCGGATTACCCTCTTTTAGAATCTTATGTAATTGAATGGATTCTGAATCAAAATGCTCTCCAATTTTTTTACCTATAATTGCTTCTTTTTTTATATGATAGGTATCCTCTGCTGCACTATTCCAGTAGAAGACTGTTCCGTTCCTATCTACAGCTGTTACTGCATCATTAACCGTTTCTGCCAATGTTTCAAAATAAGTTGTGACATGTCTATTTTCCTTTTGCAATGACCGAATTCTCGCAGTAGCGGTCACAATTCCTTGATAATTCATTTCCTTCTTAATAATAACGGGTCTTATCCAATCGATCTCTTCTTTATTAATCTCCTCGCATGAAATAACAGCTGATGGCAATATTCCACTTGCCTGCAGCCATGTTTTAATTGTTTGACTTTTACCCCCTGCTGATAAAAGATACTGCTCTTCTTTGCCAATCGTATATAGCTGCTCACTTTCGATAACGGCATAGGAATAATCGAGTAGCACATCTGCTAGTCTGCTGATTTTTTCATGATCTGAGAGGATGATAAACGAAGTTTCTATCTCCAGTTGTGAATCGGTAAACATAGCTTAATCCTTTCTTTCCTTATTATTGATAATTTATCATTAAATAATCGTTTTTTCCAATGGCTGTTTTCGTATTCCTAATTAATTTGTTTTCCCTTTTGAAAAATCAATAATTATATAGAAAACAGCCTTTCCAATAAGAGGAAAATGTATCAAAAAAAGCTGTCTACTAAAGGGAGTCGCACGTGAATGATTCATACACAGAAGTTTTTTTACTTCTTTCTAGTACTATTCTTGTGATTCTCTTTAAAGGAGACAGCTTGTTAAGCGCTTATTTAATTGATTGTTATTATTTCATTTCTTTTCTCGTACTTAATTTTGCTTGGGTGAAGAGTAGAAGATAGTCGAATCCTCCTGCTTTAGAGTCTGTTCCACTCATATTGAAACCACCGAATGGATGTACTCCTACTAGTGCTCCTGTACATTTTTTATTAATATACAGGTTGCCGCAATGTTGATTTTCTAATGCGTATTGGATTCTGTCTTCTTTAGATGAAAAGAAAGAGCCTGTTAATCCATAATCGGTATCATTATATACATCGATACCTGTTTTCCAATCAGGGACTTTGCAAATAGCCAATACTGGTCCAAAAATTTCTTCTTTCATAATACGAGCATCGGCAGGAACGTCAGCAAAAATAGTCGGTTCAATAAAATAGCCATTTCCTTGTGCACGGGATCCTCCTGCTACTAATTTCCCTTCCCCTTTGCCAATTTCGATATAGCTTAATATTTTATTTAATGCTTTCTCATCAATAACTGGTCCTACTGATGCGTTTACCTCTGGAAGACCAATAGTTAAATTCTTTGTACGTGCCACTACCTTTTCCACTACTTGATCGTATACAGAATCAACAATGATAGCTCTAGAGCCTGCTGAACATTTCTGCCCTTGGAAACCGAATGCCGCCGCCACAATTGCTTCTGCTGCTGCGTCAATATCTGCTGTTTCATCAACAACGATGCCGTCTTTTCCGCCCATTTCTGCAACAATACGTTTTAACCAAATTTGACCAGGCTGCACAACAGATGCACGTTCATAAATCCGACATCCTACTGCTCGGGAACCAGTGAAGGAAATAAATCGTGTTTTTGGGTGCTCTACTAAATATTCGCCCACTTCCAAGCTATCTCCTGGAAGGTAATTAATGACTCCCGTTGGTAATCCTACCTCTTCCATTAACTCAACAAATTTTGCGGCTATAACAGGCGTATTATCGGAAGGCTTTAAGATAACAGTGTTTCCTGAAACTACACCAGCAACTGTTGTTCCCGCCATAATAGCCAGCGGAAAGTTAAATGGAGAAATAACAATGCCAACACCAAGCGGAATATACGTAATTTTATTATCCACTTCACCATCTGTTGCGTATAGTGGCTGATTTTTCGATGTTTCACTTAGCCGAATCATTTCTCTTGCATAGAACTCAAGGAAGTCAATTGCTTCTGCTGTATCCGCATCTGCTTCTGCCCAATTCTTCCCTGACTCTAAGATTAAGTAAGCGGAAAATTCATGCTTTCTTTCTCTCATTAATTTCGCCGCTTTAAACAAATACTCAGCACGCTCTGGCGCTTTTACTTTCTTCCATGTCTCAAATGTATGTAATGCCTCTTGCATTGCCTTTTCTGCATATTCTTTATTCCCTTTGCTCACTTCTCCGATTACTTCATCGACATTTGCTGGATTAATCGAGACTGTTTTTTCTTCTGTCATAATTTTATCTTTCCCGATTACAAGTGGATATGTTTTTCCTAATTCTCCTTTTACTTTTTGAATTGCCGCTTCTAGTGCATGTTGGTTTTCAATCTTAGTAAAATCAGTAAATGGCTCATTTTTATAAGCTGGGATACTCGTAATGTTTGTCATGTTCATTTCTCCTTTTCGTTTATTGAGTTAATCTTCTTCCATCATTCTCTCAATCTATTAACATTTAAAAATAAAAGGGAGCACGCTTTACAGCATTGCTTATTTAAACAAATTTTTAAGAACAAACCATACATTTGCTGGTCTTTCGGCCAATCTTCTCATAAAATAGCCGAACCAATCTTTTCCGTATGGAACATATACTCTTACTTTGTAGCCTTCTTTCACTAGCTTATTTTGCAAATCCTCACATATGCCATACAGCATTTGGAATTCAAACTTGTCTTTATCTATTCTATGCTTATTAGCAAGCTCTTTTGTGAATTGAATAATTTTTTCATCATGGCTGGCAACCGCTGCATAATTTCCATTTAGCATATGCATTTCAATGATTTTTTTATAATTTTCATCTACGTCTTTTTTCTCTGGAAAGGCAACATCTGGCGACTCTTTATAAGCCCCTTTAACAAGGCGTAAATTTGCCTTTAATTCATTTAAATGTTTCATATCTTCTTCCGTACGATACAAATAAGCTTGAATGACTAAACCCACATTTTCAAATTCTCGACGGAGCTCTTCATAAATATCGATTGTTATTTGGCAATGAGCATAGTCTTCCATATCGATACGAACAAAATTTCCGTATTGCTTTGCACGGGAAACAATTTTCCGCATATTGTTCAAACATAGGTCTTTATCAATATCTAATCCTAGTGATGTCATTTTCACCGATAAATGAGATTGGACCCCTGATGCATGAATTTCATCTAACGTTTTTAAAGACATGCTGGTTGATTCATTTGCTTCTTCTTTCGTGTAGACGAATTCTCCCAGATGGTCAAGTGTAACTACTCTGCCGGATTTGTTTAATTCTGCGACCTTCGAAATCGCTTCCACAATAGATTCACCAGAAACGAATCGTCTGGCTCCAAAGCGTAAACCATATTTGCGAGCTAGTTTATTTGCGGATTTATTCTTTGCTAATGACTGAAACATATTTCTCCATGCAAGTTCCATTATCACGCGCCCCTTTTTTTGAACACTTTTGTTTAAAATTTACCCACTGTACATTTGTGTTTAATTTATGCTTTGATTATACAATAGGACTTCCTTTAAAAGCTATAATTTTCTGATAAATTTTTATTATTTGATTAAACAAAATACTGCAAGCGTATTACAAAAAACTTATTCCGTCCAATCAAAAAGAGACTATCCTAAAAGTACGCTTCTCAAAAAGAATGCTTTATCTAAAGCCCATTTTTAAGAGAGTACTTCTAAGACAATCTCTTTAACTAATATTATATGTTCGCCGTCTTTTTTCTACCTATAAAGCCCCTTGCTAAAACTCCATATTTTGGGGAACAAAGAAAACTGATCATAAAAATAATTCCTGTAGAAAAGGCCATTGCCCCTGAAATGGAGGTATCTAACCATACCGCAAGATAATAGCCAATAAATGCGGACATAATTCCAAAGCTGCTACTTAATAGAAATAGAATGGATAGTCGATCTGTCCATAAATAAGCGGCAGCCGCAGGAGTAATCAGCATCGCTACTACCATAATTGCCCCAACTGCATCAAAAGCAGCAACCGTTGTTAATGACACTAAAGACATAAATAAATAGTGCATAAAGATAACAGGAATGCCCAAACTTGCTGCAAGTGCTGGGTCAAATGAAGTTATTTTCCATTCCTTATAGAAAGCTATTATAATAACGACAACCACTATTAAAACAATGCTTAGTAATACAACTGCTTCTGGTATCCTTCCAAGGAGCGGAATCTCCATTATCTCCCATGGGATAAACGTAATTTCTCCCATCAAGGTATGCTTCACATCCAAATGAGCATTTCCCACTTTTGTTGCAATTAAAATGACACCTATCGCAAATAAAGTTGTAAAGACAATGCCAATCGAAGCCTCTTGCTGTACACCTCGTGTATGGAGCCATTGGATAACAATTGCCGTAATCAAGCCCGTAACAACCGCTCCAATCAACATATGGATCCCCGTTAATTCCCTAGTAACTAAATAGGCACATACAATTCCCAAAAGCACGGTATGGCTTATAGCATCTGCCATCATCGCCATCCTTCTTAAAATTAACAAGACACCAATAAGACCACAGCTCAATCCAACTAATGAGGCAGTTAACAATATCCAACCAGTATAGCTCATTATTGTTTTACCTCCTTCGTCATTTCTAATAGTGCCATACGTTTCCTCTGTCTTTTTTGTTGAAAAAATACAACTGCCAAGCCCTTCTTACTTCCTAAAAATAAGGACACAAGAAAAACAGAAGAGGCCGTTACTACAATGAAGGGTCCAGTCGGCCATCCTTTGCCAAATGTACTAAGCAATGTCCCAACCATTCCCGCACTTCCGCCAAACAAAGCGGAAAGAATCACCATCACTTTGAACGATTCCGTCCAATATCTCGCACTCACACTCGGAATTATTAGCAAAGCTGCCATTAATATAACACCAACTGCCTGAATCCCAACAACAATGACTAACACAAGGATCGCCATATATAGTGCATTCATCTTAGTAATCGATATGCCTAAGCCTTTAGCAAAGCTAGGATCAAATAATAATATTTTCCATTCTTTGAACAAGAGAACTGTTATGAAAAGGACGATTAGAGCTACTATCATCATCGTCCAAACATCTTTGGATACCATGGAGGCCGCTTGCCCAAATATAAAACTATCTAAACCACTTTGATTGCCACCAGGCATCCGATTAGCAAATGTCAAAAGCATAATCCCTAAGCCAAAAAAGACGGATAAAACAATTCCCATTGCCGCGTCTTCCTTGACTCGGCTGGAGTTTCTTATCCACTGGATGAAAAAAGCACTTAATAAAGCAGTAACTGCTGCGCCAATAATCATCACAAAAAGATTTTTTTCTCCGATTATCATAAAGCCAAGTACCACTCCTGGAAGTGCTGCGTGAGAAAGCGCGTCACTCATTAAGCTTTGTCTTTTCCAGTAAGCGAAGCTGCCAATAGCACCAGCTGCCATTCCTAATAAGAATGTACTAAATAAAACCGATTGGGCATTATAAGAGAGAAAACTAAACATTATCGCTTCTCTCCCATCCAATGCAATGTACCTCCATACGCTTTCCTAATGTTTTCTCTTGTAAAAGTTAAATGGGTTGGTCCATGCGCAATTACTGTTTTATTTAGCAGAAGAACATGATCAAAATATTCTTCGACGGTTTGCAGGTCATGATGGACAACCATCACTGTTTTCCCACTCTCCTTTAACATTTTTAAAGTCTCCATGATTGCTTTTTCTGTCGTTGCATCAACACCTGCCAATGGTTCGTCTAAGAAATAAAGATCCGCATCTTGGGCAAGAGCTCTGGCGAGAAATACCCGTTGCTGTTGCCCACCTGATAACTGGCTAATTTGCCGATGTGCAAAACCTTCCATCTTCATTTCTCTTAACGCTGCCAATGCTTTTTGCTTATGCTCTTTCTGCGGCCACTTTAACCAGCCGATTTTTCCGTATTGCCCCATTGTTACGACATCTAAAGCATTTGTCGGAAAATCCCAGTCAACAGATCCCCGCTGAGGAACATAGCCAATTTTCGATTTTGCTGTTTTATACTTTTCGCCAAAAAATGTAACCTTACCAGTAATACTAGGGATGAGATCTAGCAGTACTTTTAGCAACGTAGATTTTCCAGCACCATTCGGACCAACAATACTCGTTAAGGTTCCTTGTTTAATTTGAAAGCTAACATCCGTTAACACTTCATTTTTCCGATAAGCTGCTGATACATTCTCCACAGTAAGAACTGACTTCATCTTACTCCACTCCTCTGCTCAATGCTTCATAGATGGTGGAAACATTATGTTCATACATCCCTATATAAGTTCCTTCTTCCGTATCCGCATCTCCCATCGCATCAGAGAATAATTCTCCACCAAGCTCTATATCGAGTTCCTCTTTTTTGGCTCCTTCAATGACTGCATTGATGGAAGCTGGATTAATGCTGCTTTCGATAAATACAGCAGGAACTTGATTCTCCACTAGTAATTGAATAGTCTCCTCTATATCTGATAATCCAATTTCCGCTTCCGTGCTTAAACCTTGTAATCCAACAACCTCAATATCTAGCATTCTTCCAAAGTAGCCAAATGCATCATGCGCTGTAACTAGTACACGTTTATCTGCTGGCAATGTTTTCAACTGAGCTTTTGCTTCTTCCTTCAATGTATCCAATTTTTCAAAATACGCTTGCTTATTATTTTCAAAATAATCACTATCTTCCGGTAAAGCTTTCTTTAACTCATTGGTTGCTGCATCAAGTGATTCCTTCCATAGATCAATATCAAACCATATATGTGGATCAATTGCACCTTCCTCCTCCTTTAAAAGTTTTTCCTCTGGGTTAACTTCTCCAATAGCAAGAACTGGTCTTGTTTTCCCAATCTCTTCAAAGACCTTTACCATATTCGCTTCTAGATGTAACCCACTATAAAAGATAATATCCGCACCCTCCATTTTCTGGATATCTCCTTGGGTAGCCGTATATAAATGCGGGTCTACACCAGGTCCCATTAGACTATTCACCTCTACTTTATCTCCGCCAATTACCGACATTGGTTCTGCAATTTGTGCAATTGTAGTAACAATCGCAAGCTTACCATCTTCCTTAGACCCGGTTGATTCAGCTGAACAACCCGTTAAAAAAAAGAATGTTATTACTAATCCTGTTAACACAAACTTCCACATTGTTATTCCCCCTTTTCATCATCACAAAAATCATCACCGATAGACAATTTGTTTCCTTAGGGAAACTTTTATGTTTATATACAAAATACTTAACTATCTGAAAAATGTCAATGGTTTAAGATGAATTAGGTATATTTACTTAACTTTTTTGTTTGGGCAATATCTTCAACCAACAAAAAAAGATGCTCTCTAACAAGCATCTTCCCAATTCATTGTCTATTATCCAAAAATCTTTTCCCATAATTCTACTAAGAAAAATTTCACTTCTACTTCCTCTTCTTCCTCTTTAACAAATACAGGATCTTCTTTCTCTTCCACTTTCTTTTCTACCTTTGCTGGTTTTTCCTTTTCAGCTTTCTTGTCTTCGACTGTCTCTACTTTGGTATTTTTTTCTTTATCTGCTTTTTCTTCTTCCTCAAATCCATCACTTACTGCTACTCCGTTAGAAAAATCTAGGAAGCATAATGGCGGGAAAAGAACACACCACCAATTAGCACCTTCCCCTTCTCCTAAAGTAATAAGAATTGCATCATATTGACCTGCTGGATATAAGAACTCACCATACAGCTTCGTTGGAAAATCTACTTTATCAAACGTAACATCCACTGCTTGCTTAGCATTTTCTTCCGCTACTACGCTTTCTGCAATCTGCTGAATCTCTGGTAACTTTGCTTTTAATAAGTCTTTAGCAGCTTCCTTGGAAGTCAATTCAGAAACCCAGTTTGTAATTTCTTCATTTACAGCATCTCTTACTTTTCTTTTTAATGCCTGATCTTCTTCTAAATCACTATTTGCTAAGATTCTAAGACGAATCGCATCATTCGGAATGATTACCTCATTATTTGCTGCTACTTCAGTTTTTGGAATATATAAACTCATAATAGTTGTTAGAATAAGTACAAATAAATAAATAGTTGCCATCGGTTTGTTTTTCATCTTTAGCACCGCCCCTTCACTAACACAGTGTGGACAGATTAATAGAATCTTAAACTAGTAAAATTAATTTTTTCTGCATTGGGGGATACTCTATTTAGATACGTTGGATTTTAGTTGTGAGGTTGGCGTGTTTACTTGCGAGTTCGGCTACTTTTCTTGCGACTTTCCCACTTTTACTTGCGAGTCCGGCTACTTTTCTTGCGACTTTCCCACTTTTACTTGCGAGTCCGGCTACTTTTCTTGCACTTCCATACCTTACTTGCAGGTTTGGCTACTTTTCTTGCGACTTTCCCACTTTTACTTGCGAGTCTAGCAACTTTACTTGCGCTTCCATACCATACTTGCAGGTTTGGCTACTTTTCTTGCGACTTTCCCACTTTTACTTGCGAGTTCGGCTACTTTTCTTGCGACTTTCCCACTTTTACTTGCGAGTCCGGCTACTTTCCTTGCGCTTCCATACCTTACTTGCAGGTTTGGCTACTTTTCTTGCGACTTTCCCACTTTTACTTGCGAGTTCGGCAACTTTTCTTGCACTTCCATACCTTACTTGCAGGTTTGGCAACTTTTCTTGCAGGTTTCCCACTTTTACTTGCGAGTCCGGCAACTTTACTTGCGACTTTCCCACTTTTACTTGCGAGTCCGGCTACTTTTCTTGCACTTCCATACCTTACTTGCGAGCTCGACTACTTTTCTTGCGACTTTCCCACTTTTACTTGCGAGTTCGGCTACTTTTCTTGCGACTTTCCCACTTTTACTTGCGAGTCCGGCTACTTTTCTTGCG